>QZLA01000198.1 GCA_004796375.1 Desulfobacteraceae bacterium | reverse complement strand
TCTGCCCTGAAAAACAGCGTAATTCCCGCCACGTTGATCAGAACAACGACCACCATATACAGGATCAGTTTGAAATAGTTTTCTTTGAATATCGGGTTGCTCATGGGGTCTCCTTAGTTTTTTTCATGCATGACAATGGATGTGGAAAGGATCGAGATAAAAATCACGCTGAGAAAATAGATCAGATCCCTGGAATCGATCACCCCTTTGGAGATATTGGTGAAATGGAAGTTGGCAGAGATGTATTCGATCACAGCGATTATCTTTTCCGGCATGAAGAACAGCAGCTTGTCTAATATGGTCAGCGTGAAGCAGATGGCTGTGCCTATGATAAAGGCAATAATCTGGTTCCTTGTCAGGGATGAGGCAAACAATCCGATGCTGCAGTAGGCCCCTGCCAGGAGCAGGGTGCCGATATAGCCGCCCACAACCGGTCCGAAGTCCAGATCCCCGATCATGCTGATAAACAAAGGGTAGGACAGGGTGGGGATCAGCATGGCCACGGTAAACAGGGTGGCGGCAGCGAATTTGCCCAGGGCAATGTCTGAAAATGACACCGGCATGGTGAGCAGGGTTTCATAGGAACCGACATTCTTTTCCTCGGAAAACAGCCGCATGGTTACGGCCGGGATGACAAAGGAGAAGATCATGGGCAGCAGTCCGAAAAAATCCCGCATGTCTGCACGGCCAAACACAAAAAAAGCTGAGAAAAAGAACCAGCCGGTTACGATCAGAAACAAGGAGATCACAATATAGGCGATGGGGGAAATAAAATAGTCTTTAAACTCCTTGACGGCAATGTGTGTAATCTGTGTCATATCGGGTTATCCTCCCTGGTCAGTTCCTGGAAAATCCTTTCAAGCGCCTGTGATTCCTGTGCAAGCTCGGTCAAGATCCAGTCGGTGTCTTTGATCTTCAGATAAATGGTTTCCCTGATATCCTGGTTTTCAAGGCTGCGGACTTCAAAACTGGCCGTATCCGGTTCCTGGGTTTCGATTGGTTTGATATCCACGTTGTCAAGGCTGTCCTTGAGCAGGGTTTCAACAGATTCTGGTGCGGCATGTTTTACGGAAAGCTTTACAAATGCGTCGCTCTGAAGGTTTTGTTTGAGTGAAGCGGTTTTGTCATCTGCAACGATTTTTCCTTTATTAATGATGACGATCCGGTCACAGGTGGCTTCCGCCTCACTGAGGATATGGGTCGAAAAAATGATGGTTTTCTCTTTCCCGATCGCCCTGATGATGTCCCGGATCTCTACGATCTGGTTAGGATCAAGTCCGGAAGTGGGTTCATCCAGAATCAGGATCTCAGGGTCGGTCATCATGGCATGTGCGATACCGACCCGCTGCTTGAGCCCTTTGGACAGGGTGGCGATGGGGCGGTCCATGATGTTTTTCAATCCGCACAATTCGGACAGCTCCTTGAGCCGTTTTATGCGATCTTCCCCGCTGGTCATGCCTTTGATTTTGGCCACGTAGTCCAGGTAATCAAAGACCAGCATATTGTGATAAAGGGGGGCGGATTCCGGGAGGTAACCCATCCGTGATTTGATCTTCAGTGTGTCTCCGGGCATGGACAGGTCATCCACCGTGATGCTCCCTTCGGAAGGTTTGAAATATCCGGTCAGCATTCGCAGTGTGGTTGTTTTGCCGGCACCATTGGGCCCGAGCAGCCCCAATATCTCTCCCTTTGGGATGGAAAGATCGATGTGGTCCACGGCGCAGAAGTCGTTATAGTATTTGGTTAATCCTTTAACTTCTATCAACGCGTCCTCCTTTTACAATGGTTAGGATTAAAAATCTTCAAGTATTTTGCTTTTTTCAATAAACTGGTCAATATCATGTTTACTTTTCTGGTAGGCACCCAGGGCCATTCTCAGTTTACTGCAGAACGGGTCATCTTCACCCAGGGTATCCAGGGCTTTGGTCAGCAGTTCCAATCCGTTTTCAAAATGGCTGTTGACCTCTTTCTGAAGTGATTTGCGGTGTTCGTGCTTGATTTTCTCGGATTGAATGATCGATTCAAGCTTTTGTATGGAGTACTCCACCAGTGCATCACGGGGGGTATCATGGATCTGTGACGTATATTCCAGGGCATCAACGGTTTTTCGGCTCAGGACATAGGTTTTTTGTACCCGTGGAATTTTTTTGAAATGACCGATACGGATTCTGGCGGCCAGCTTTTCAAGCTCAACCGTATCTTCGATCAGGTGGTCAAACAGTGATTTTTGCTTGATGCCCATGTGGACGGCCAGAAGGCCGATGGAATCAATGGCTTTCTGAGAAAGTTTGAAGGTGGCTCTTACCGACTGTTTCCCCCTCAGGTCAAAGGGAGAGGATTTCGGTGTTTTATCATCTGGATGTATCATACTCACCTCCTTAAAAAGGGTTTGCTCTTACTATTCAAAATTATTATTTAATCTAATGCATTTGAAATAGTAATGCAAATTAAACGTGGCTGATTTTACCCGAAAAACTGATTGGTATCAACCGTTAAAATCGGCCTTACCAAATTGTAATTTTATACCAGTATAATGATACAGAACAGGCAGATGCCAGCGGCAAATGCAATGGTCTCTTTGCCGGATGATGAGAATTGGGGATCGGTGCGATCCTCCTGAAACGACCTGGCTTCCATGGCCATGACCAGGCGGTCCGCGGACTGAAAGATTTTTCTGAACAGGGGGATGCCAATCCTTATGATCCGTTTGAACGGATT
>QZLA01000330.1 GCA_004796375.1 Desulfobacteraceae bacterium | reverse complement strand
GGGTTGGAGCATCTCCGGGATGGATCCCATATCCCCGGCAACAAATCCCGATGCCGGGCATACCTGCCTGGCCAGGCGGACCCCGGCCCGGTTGATATTTTCTGCATGTTCACCCAGACCCATCTTGTCCAGCTTGAGCGGTGATGCACCAAAGGTATTGGCGCTGGCTACATCAGCGCCGGATAGATAATAGCTTTGGTGAATCTCCTTGATGGTTTCCGGGCGGGTCAGGTTCCAGAATTCTGCTGACTCTGTCCCGGTCAGGCCTTTGGCAATGAGCATGGATCCCATGGCACCGTCAAGAATCAGCCCGTCTGTTTGAATTTTATCCAGAATGCTCATGATATGGTTCTTCCTTTGTGTATGTGTCAAATGGCACATTGTTATGCCCGGGTTGTGCAGAGCGTGTGATCATTATCGATCCCATATTGCCCTGGGTCCAAATATAGGGCTGCAGCCCAGGGAATTCAAGGGCATATATTACAGGCAAAATGAATAAATGCACTTGTAATTCAGTCGTGAATCTACTATTAAAATAGCTTATACACGAAATAGTGGTTTGAGAAAAATGTGAAATTTGCCTAAGATTTACATACACCCGTACCAAAATATTTGTAGAGTAAGGAGAAAACCAATGGCTGGACTTAAGCTTAACAAAGTACTGGCTCTGCTGGCTCTTGGAATCCTGGTGCTGTTTTCAAACGTTGCAGGGGTAAATGCAGCGTGTGAAAAACATGCATTTGCGCCAAGCGATCCAAACTATTTTATCCAGTATTATTTTTATTCAAGCGGCCGGACCTACACATTCACCGCCCAGAACAGCATGGATCTGACAACGGTGACCACCAAACAGAAACTGGCCGGTACGGGAGCCTATTCCGCTACCATCACCGTATCGGTGAACGGCAACACCCTTGCCACCTGGGTCCAGAGCCTTACCACGGTTTATACGACCTACACATTGACTGAAAATGTCTCCTATGCCTTAAAAAAGGGAGATACCATTCAATATAGAATTGCAGGCGGAACTTCAACCACTGCAGGCGGGGCGATTACTGATGCGGATAATTATGTTCAACTCTGCGGCGGCCCCAATGATGATCCGGACGCATACGTTTACTATATGCCGGTATTCAAGCCGCAGCCGGATCACTGGTCCGGTGTGGGAATCACCAATCTCAACAAAATGGCCCAAGCCAATGTGAGCGTTATCACCTACCGCCAGAACGGTGATACACAATCCACGGATACAAAAATCATTCCTGCGGGGGGTCAGGACTCTTTTCTGGTCGGCGCCGGCCTGACCAGCGACGGATGGATCAAGGTGACCTCGGACCAGATGCTTGCAGGGCTGAATTTCCTGGGACGGTATGAAACGGGTGAAACCAATTCCTACCTGGCGGATGTGGCATTTTCAGACACACCATCCACACTGCTGGTGATCCCCCATTGCGCCCACAATGATAACTGGGACACCTTTGCGTATATCGCAAATCCAAACGGGTCGTCCGCATCTGTGACGTTGACCTATACCAGTAAAACCGGTGCATCATCCATCCCCTACGGGATGACGATCCCGGCCAACGGCAGCAAGGAGATTTCTGTAGGAACCATTGCATCCAGCACTTCGGTCAAAGGGGGATATGTGACCATCTCCTCAACCCAGAGCGTGGTGGCATTTGCCTTGTATCAGAATTTAAAAACCGGCAACTACAGCTATACCGGGATCAATGCGGTCGATATCAGCGGAACTGCTGCTGCCGGTAATATTAACATGACCACCGGAGACCCGTTTGATTATAAAACAGCCGGTGGTTTTTTGAATTTTCGCATGGACGAAGAATCCGGATGGGATTATGATCAGTATACCCCTCCGGAAGGTGAGGATTAATGAAATTGAACAGACAGCGCTTGGTTTTTTCATTGATATCGCAATGGAATAAAGTGTATGATGGGTAAGCTTTTTTTCGCGTCAGGCCAACCCCAGCGAAGCTGTCAGATACAAACTAAAAGGGATAACAGGGATTATATCATAACCCACAAACCAGATAGAGGGATTCCATGAAAACCAAAAGACTTGTTTTTTTCTTTAGCGCGTTAATCACTTTTCTATTCATTCATCATGCGTTCGCAGGGTCAACACCC
>QZLA01000032.1 GCA_004796375.1 Desulfobacteraceae bacterium | reverse complement strand
TATATTTATATAATTATTGCCCCAATACCCGTATGAATGTTTGGTTTTGATGTGTAACGCAAAATAAGGTCTGCATGGATAAAATATTTTTTTGGGGCATCCTTCTAACGGTATCATTGACTGCCGGGTGCCAGCATTTGACGCTACAAAACACCCCGGCATCATCCTCTTCTACCCAGATTGCCCAGTTGCCGGCCATAGAACCCACTGAACCCACCACTTCCTCAACACCGCTTCAATCCGAAACTGAAACACCCACCGTCAGTTCAGAAGAGAATTCTGCCGAGATCCCGATCAGTCCCGACCCTGTGCTGGCTGATACCAATAGTGGTGACACCCGACAACCCTCTGAATCAATCACCTCTGAAGATATTACGGATACTTCAGAACAGGCGCAGGACTCTGATCCCCTCAAATCCGAACCATCCCTGGCCGAAGCCACAAAACCCGAGTGCCTGAATGCAGATGCCATCCGGGAAAAAACAGATCGGGCACTTGACTTGTGCAACATTGCCCAGGAGATGTGGGAAACCGGCAAACTTGAAGAGGCCATTTTAAACCTGGATTCCGCCTACCAGACCATACTGGACATTGATACGGACAGCTTCCCTGAATTCAGCCAGCAAAAAGAGGATCTCAGGTTTTCAATTTCCAAGCGGATCCTTGAGATATATGCTTCACGCCAGATTGTTGTCAACGGGCAGCACAATGAAATACCCATTATTGAAAACCATCACGTCAAACAGGAAATCAAGCGCCTGACCGGTCCGGAACGAAAATTCTTTATCCAGTCACTGCAGCGCGCGGGCAGATACCGCCCCTTTATTGTTGCTGAACTTAAAAAAGCCGGCCTTCCCGAAGAGTTGTCCTGGCTGCCGCTCATTGAAAGCGGCTATAAGGTCAGAGCCCTTTCCCCTGCGCGGGCGCTCGGGCTATGGCAGTTCATCCCATCCACGGGATACAAATTCGGACTGAGCCGCAATTATTACATCGACGAACGTCTTGATCCTGAAAAATCCACCCGTGCAGCAATCTCCTACTTAAAGGAACTCCACAACCTGTTCGGAGACTGGACCACCGTGCTCGCAGCCTACAACTGCGGTGAAGGCCGTGTCCTTCAAAAAATCAGGCGGCAGAAGATCAACTATCTCGACAACTTCTGGGATCTTTATCAGCAACTGCCCAGGGAAACCGCGCGTTATGTACCCAGGTTCCTGGCAACCCTCCATATTGTCAACCATCTTTCTGATTACAATATTTCCGTGACAGACCCCTGGGAACCAATCCCCTATAAAACCTGCAAGATCGAAAAGCAGATCCGGCTCAAAGACATCGCCCGGGAAATCGATACAGACGTATCCACACTCAAACAGCTCAACCCGGAACTCAGGTATGCCCTTCTTCCACCGGAACCCTATGAGATCAGGATTCCGGAGGATAAAACCGAATTGTTCCTGGCCAAACTGGATAAAATCAAGACCACCTATGCCCCGCCCTCCCGATTCGTTTACCACCGGGTCAGGAAGGGAGATACCTTGTCCGGTCTTGCAAAAAAATACAACACCTCCATGCGGGCCATCTCTTCGGTTAACCGCATTTATAAAAACCACACCATTATTGCGGGTAAAGTACTCAAGATACCGGTCCGGCATGCCGGATCCCCCATCCCGGAAACCCAGCGGGTTACGTTGAAACCGGGGCAGAAAAAAACATATACTGTGAAACGGGGTGACAACCTCTGGATCATTGCACGGCGCTTCAACACCACCACCAAACACATCATGGCAGTGAACAACCTGTCAGGTACTTTCCTGCATATCGGCCAGAAGCTGGTGATCACATCACACAAAGCCACGGTCCAAGTTGCGCAGCGAGGTGGCAACGGTGCAACCTACCGGGTGAAAAGCGGGGACAGCCCCTTTTCCATTGCAAAGAAGCACAATATGAGCCTGAACAGACTTCTTGCCTTGAATCATCTGACCAAAAGAAGTAAGATATTCCCCGGCCAGACCCTGGTTGTTGATTAAACGATACGCCCCCGTAGCTCAGTGGATAGAGCATAGGATTCCTAATCCTTGAGCGCAGGTTCGATTCCTGCCGGGGGTACCATCCCTTATTCCCAATACGTGATTCGCAATTAAAAAGCATTCTATTTAAATATGGCTTTTAATTGCTGATTTTTGTATAATCCC
>QZLA01000228.1 GCA_004796375.1 Desulfobacteraceae bacterium | reverse complement strand
GCATAAGGCTCCCAGAACAGGAAGTCAGGTATCAGGCTCTCAAAGGGCATATATTCAGGGGTTTGGGCGAGCATCACATAGTTTTGCAGGAAAAGACTCATACCGATGGCAGATATTAAAGCGGAAAGCCTGGGCGCCGTTCTTAAAGGTTTATAGGCGATTTTTTCCACTGTAAACCCGTAAGCACAGGAGTAAACAATGGCAAAAACAAAGGCCAGAATGACAATAACAGCAGAGTTCCAGCCCCACATCCCCAGCACGCTGGAGACGATGAGGGCCGTCATGGCACCGATCATGTAGATTTCGCCGTGGGCAAAATTGATCAGCTCGATAATACCGTAAACCATGGTATACCCCAGTGCGATAAGGGCATAGATACTGCCGCGGGTCAAGCCGCCAAGAAAAAGTTCCAGAAAGTAGGTTGGATCAGCAATCAGTTCCTTGATACCGAAAAACAACAGTACCAATATGATGGCTGCTCCTGAAAGAATATTAAACCATCGCATGGAAATTTATTTAAAACTCCTAAACTTTGTTAAATTTAAATAAACCCAGTTCTTGCAAAAACAGGAGCCGTAATAAGTCGCGCTTACTACGCTCCTGTTTTTGTTGGATCTACGGATTAGTTTACTTGCGTGTATTTACCGTCAATGACTTTGTATACGGAGAAACCCGCACCAATGACATCACCGTTCTGATCAAAACCGATCTTTCCGATGGGGGAATCGATCTTGTTGGCTTTCAAAGCGGCATGCATTTTGTCGTAATCAAGGGATCCTGCTTTTTCAGCAGCATTGGCAAGGGCCTGAACGCAAGCATATGCATTGTGGAAGAAGGTACCGGGATCTTCGCCGTATTTTTTCTGGTGTTTTTTGGAGATTTCCTGGTAAAGGGGATTTCCGGAAGTGTCATTCGGACCTGTGGCATAAACACCTTCTGAGTATTTACCGGCCAGTGTGGTGAAGTTGTCACCGATGATGCCGTCACCGCCGAAGAAGGTGGTTTTAACTCTTTTCTTCTTGATCAGACCAACGATTTTGGATGCGTCTGAGTGATAACCGCCCCACATGGTCACTTCTGCCTTGGAACGTTTTATTTTCTGAACAATGGCAGTATAGTCAACTGCGCCGGTGGTCACACCTTCGAAAAGAACGATTTCAACGCCGCCGAGCTTTTCAAAGTATGCCTTGGCAAGTTCCATCTGGCCCTTCCCGTAGTCGCCTTTATCATGAACCAGGGCGATTTTTTTGGCTTTGAGGTCATTTTTTGCAAATGATGTCATCAGGTCTGCCTGGGCACCGTCGTAAGCGATGGTTCTGAAAAAGTTGGGGTGTTCACCCTTCAGAGTAAGATCATCGTTGGTAGACGCAGGGGAGATCACAATCAGGTTCGCATCTTTATATAATTTGTTGGCGGCAATGGTACAACCGGAACAGACATGGCCAACAACCATCTGGGCACCGTCAGAGATCAGCTTGGTGGCCATGTTGACAGCGATTTCAGGTTTACATACATCATCACCGATTAAAAGTTCCACTTTTTTTCCTAAGATGCCGCCTTTGGCATTGATGTCTTCAACCGCCACTTCGCATCCTCTCAAGGAAGAGATACCATAGGGTGCCAGGTCACCGGAGATAACACCGCCCACGCCGAGTTTGATCGTATCTGCAAAACCCGGTGCTGCAAATACCATCGCTGCAAATAATGCCAGTACTAAAGTCTTTACAAATGATTTCATTTTAACTCCCCTCTGTTAGATTTTTCTGGTTAATACACCATAATACAATAAAAATACCTCAAATTTATATTGTAGAATGTGCATATATAAAATTAAGCTTTCACCATAGTCAAGAAAAAAAGTGAAAACGGTTTAAGAAAAAAACGGCATTCAGTGAACGAAAACGACAGAAAAATAAAGGCTGTGTCTTGTATATACAAGCTGTATTCAATCCTGCTGCTTTCAACACACTGTTTCCTTTCCTAAACCGGTTCAAAATGACAGGTGAAATGCCTTAAAAACTGTGTCTGGTAGGTAATTTTATACCCTGAAATACTATCTTTATTCTTCCATACCTCCTTGATGACCTCAATCAGGTAGTCAAAATGACTCTGGGTATAGACCCGCCTTGGGAATGCCAGCCGGACCAGCTCCAGCGGTGAAGGCAGCTCCTCGCCGGATTCATCAAAACTGCCGAACATCACCGAACCGAGTTCAACTCCTCTGACACCGCCTTCCACATACAGGGCATTGACCACACCGATACCCGGATACTGCAGCGGGTCAATATGAGGCAGCATCCGCTTGGCATCCAGGAAAACTGCATGTCCGCCGCCGGGCTTGACAATGGGTACGCCCGCCTCTTCCAGTCTTGAACTTAAATACCTGACCGTTGCCTGGCGATAGACCTGATAATCGTATTCCAACGCCTCCTTAAGGCCAACGGCAATGGCCTCGAGATCCCTTCCGGCAAGGCCGCCATATGTGGGGAACCCTTCCCTGATAATCAACAGGTTCCTGAATTTTTCTGCCCATTGGTCATTGTTGCAGATCAGGAATCCGCCGATATTGGCCAGGCCGTCTTTTTTACAGCTCATAGTGGCACCGTCTGCATAGGAAAACATCTCCTTTGCAATCTGGGTCAGTGCTTTCCCCTTGTACCCTTTTTCACGTTCATGGATAAAGTAGGCGTTTT
Organism: Desulfobacteraceae bacterium; assembly: GCA_004796375.1. Lineage (GTDB taxonomy): Bacteria > Desulfobacterota > Desulfobacteria > Desulfobacterales > Desulfobacteraceae > MADRE2. The sequence goes on along the minus strand of QZLA01000228.1, from coordinate 13,701 downwards.
CCGCAAACCGGCAGGCATCAATGATCAGGGGGATGCCGTGCGGTTCCAGAACCGATTTTATCGCCCGGATATTGGCAAGGGACACGGGCTGCCCGCCACCGGTATTGTTGGTTACGGTTACCATGCAAAAAGGAATCTTTTCGACCCCATGGGTCTGGATACATGCCTTGAGCTTGTCAATATCCATGTCCCCTTTGAAGGGGGCATCCAGGGTGGTGTCGGTTCCTTCGGCACACAGCAGGTTCATGGCGACGCCGCCGACATACTCGATATTGGCGCGGGTGGTGTCAAAGTGGGAGTTGTTGGGGATAATATCCCCTTTTTTGATCAGGGTCTGTGCCAGAATTGCCTCAGCTGCCCGGCCCTGGTGAGTCGGAAGGATATGCTTGATACCCGTGATCTCCCGGACCGTGTGCTCAAAGTGCTTCCATGATCGGCTCCCGGCATAGCTTTCATCCCCGAGCATCATGGCCGCCCACTGCTGGGTGGACATGGCGCCGGTACCGCTGTCGGTCAAGAGATCGATGCAGCAGTCCTCGGCATCGATGAGAAATACGTTGTTGTGGGCCTGCTCAAGGGCCTTGATCCGTTCATCCCGTGAAATGATCTTTATGGGTTCGGTCGTCTTGATTCGGAATGGTTCAATGATGGTCTTCATGGGCTTTCCTCCTGTGGAGAAGGGGTTATATACTGCTCAAACATCTCCATCAGGACCCCGAGTATTTCCCGATAGGTCCGGTCATCGAGGGCGGGGATCAGCTGCTGGGAACCGATGTAAAAGCAGTACCGTATAAAGGAGATGGTTTGGGCCTGGTCAGGATCACCGGTTTTCAGGGAAAACATCTGCCTGAGGAAATCGAACCGCTGTTTGTCGATTCTCTCCTGAAAAGCACGGGCTTGGGGGTCCCGAAGCGCCCAGGCCCTTATGGCCACTTCTATTTCAGGATCGAGGTTTTTCGTGGAGAGTTCCAGAAGTTTGGTATTGATCCCGTCAAATGTTTTTTCCTGCCGGCTGATTTCGATGATATCAAAGGTCTGCTTTCTCTCCCAGAAGCTGAGCAGTTTTTCCGAGTAATCATCGCGGCTTTTAAAGTGGTGGTAGAAAGATCCCTTGGACTTTTTGAGGCGACGGGTCAGATTCTCGATGGTCAAACCTGCAGCGCCGGTCTTTTTCAGGATGGTAAAGCCTTCATCTAACCAAGTTGATTGGGTGCTTCTTTCCATATCGCCTGCCCGGGTTATTAACAAACCATACTGTATGGTATGTTTATTTTGGTCAACAAAATTGCACAATATGTTTACCCTTGTCAACAAAAAAGATAGATTTTGACAAAATTGCCCGGAGCACTTATTTTGAGCCATAACACAGGGTTAACCAGACAGTCCGTACCGGTTTCAAAAGAGGTCTTCGTGTTTATCGACTCCCACTGCCATCTGCACGATCATCGGGTCATCCGCAAGGTTCCCGGTATTGTGGCGCGTGCCCATCGTGAAGGGGTGACCCATATGATGAGTTGTGCAACCATGGAAGACAATTTTGAGGACACCCTTGAACTGAGCCGCCGGTTCAAGGGGATCGTCCCGTTTCTGGGCATCCACCCCTGGTTCATCCGTGCAAGAAGCAACGGGTGGGAGCAGGTGTTGGGAACTTACCTGGATCATTATCCGGCAGGTATCGGGGAAACCGGGCTTGATTTCATGGACAGGGGGGCTGACAGGGAGGACCAAATGCATGTATTTGAGGTCCACCTGGCACTGGCCAGAGAACTTGCACGGCCAATCAATGTTCATGTCCGGAAGGCATGGGACGCTTTTATTCACTTGATCAAGCGGATGGGACCGCTGCCGGCCGGGGGGCTGATCCACTCATATTCAGGTTCTGCCGATATGACGGCCCTGTTTAAAAAGTACAATTGGCACATCTCATTTTCAGGCTCCCTGACCCGGCCCAATGCGAAGAAGACGACGCGGGCGTTAGCATGTATAGATTCAGACCAGTTGCTTTTGGAAACCGATGCCCCGGATATCTTCCCAACGCTTCCGGACCGGGATATGAGCGGGTTGAATTTCCCCGAGAACCTGCCGGCCATCGCCCGGATCGCTTCCAGGATAAGGGACGAGGATGAAAACGAATTTTACGAACAGGTCTATGAAAACAGCATGATGCTGTTTTCCCCCCTGATTGATGCGCCTGGCCAAGAAGCAGGGCCCCTTGATGCCCGGGATGGGTGATGGTGAGGGCTCATCCTTATTAAACAATCGACACATAATCAGTGACAACAAAAACCATGATCAACCAGTTTGCACGAACAGAACAACTGCTTGGGCCCAGGGCCCTGGATACCCTGAAACGGTCCCGGATTAGTATTTTCGGCCTGGGTGCCGTCGGGTCATTTGCCGCAGAAGCTCTGGCAAGGACAGGTATCGGACAGATGCACCTGGTGGACTTTGACCGGGTGGATGCATCCAATATTAATCGTCAGCTTTTTGCCCTTCATTCGACCATCGGCATGGAAAAATCTGTGGTGGCACAATCCAGAATCAAAGATATCAACCCTGGCTGTCACGTCACCATCCAGTCCTCATTTGTCAATGCAGACAGCCTCGCTGATCTGCTTGAGCCGGACATGGATATCATTGTTGATGCCATTGATGGTCTCAATGCCAAGGTAAATTTACTTGTTGAAGCCCGCAAAATGGGACTGGCCGTGGTTTCCAGCATGGGAGCCGGGGGGCGGATTGATATTTCACAAATCAAGACAGGGGATATCAGCCAGACCCATGTTTGCCCCCTGGCCCGGATGGTCCGGCAGCGACTCCATCGCCGCGGGATTTATGAGGGGATTGCTGCGGTATATTCCACAGAGAAGCCCCTCAACAAGCAACCCTTCAAGTCCGATGATGTTTCCGATCCGCTGGAGAATCACGGTCGTCCCCGCCCACCGATCGGAACAGTCCCTTATGTTACCGGTGCATTCGGCCTTTACATCGCCATGGAGGTGGTCCGTATCTTAACCGAATCCCGGGAAAGGTGATTTTTGTTATTGCGGCTTATAAATAAATGCTATATATTAATTCTCATTGAGTTGATATTTTTATATAGTTTTTATTTTTAATAGGGTGGGATCATGAAAATTTCAAAGCAGCAAAAGCTGGAGAACCGCCGGAAAATCATTGAATCGGCAGTTGATCTGGTGATCGAAAAGGATCTAAAGTCCGCCACCATGAGGGAAATATCACGGCATGCCGGGATCGCCGATGCCACGATCTATAATTATTTCCCGACAAAAGAAGCCATTGTCTACGGGTACTACGAGGATCGGTTTGATCACCTGATTGATCAGATCAAGGCCATAGACGAGTTTCATACCTTCTCGTTCCAGGAGCAGCTCCAGACGGTTTTCGAGACCAAGCTTGAACTGTTTACGGCGGATCGGGAATTTTTGCAAAAAACCTTCAAGATGACGTTTTTCACGCTCAGCCAGCATTACGCCAGGATAAAACCGATCAAGGCGAAGTTTGTGGCCATTATGGACGATCTGTTCGAATCCGCCATAGAGGTGGAAGAGATTCCAGAGCAGGTGTTCAGGGAGTTGATCATTCAGTTCTTCTGGGAATACTATATCGGCGTGGTGATCTACTGGCTCAACGACAGGTCAGACCGGTTCGAGGAAACCACGGTGCTTATCGACAAGACCATGGACCTGGCCTGCTCTTCTATCAAGGCAGGGATCGGAAACAAGATCTTTGACATCGGCATCTTTCTGTTTAAAAATCATATCCTGGGGCGCATGGAATTGATCAAGGATCATGTGGACACCATCCACGGAATCAAGAAAAAATTCATGGAAGGTCGGTGATGCAGGATTCCATACCCAAACACAGGTTATCGCGAACCCTGTCTACCTCACAAATGGCGGTAAAGATAGGCGGGAATCAGCTCGGGATGATGATCAAGCGCCCCTTTCTTTCAGAAGATAACCAGAAGGAAGCACAGAAGAAAACCGATCGCAAAAATGCCGCTATCCTGTTTAATACCCTGGCCATGCTCAGGGGGACCGCCCTGAAAGCGGCACAGCTGCTCAGCCTTGAAACCGATATCCTGCCCGAAGATTTCAGGCAGGAATTGGAAAAATCCTATCACCAGGTCCCCCCCATGAACCGGGCCCTGGTCAGGAAGATCGTGTCATCCGCTTTTTCGAAGCCTGTCGAGGAGGTGTTCAACACATTTGACCTGACCGCATTTGCTGCGGCCAGCCTGGGGCAGGTGCACAAGGCCGTGGATGGGAAGGGCCGTGTGCTGGCGGTCAAGATTCAGTATCCTGACATTTCAAAGACCATATCAAGTGATATCCGGTTGCTCAAAACAGCGGTCCGGCCCATGGCCCAGTCCGCGCTACTGCTGCCCATCCTGGATGAAGTTGAGTCCGTTCTGATGGCGGAAACCGATTATGAGCAGGAGGCGGAGAATATCCGTTTTTTTAAGTCCCGTCTCGTGATGCCCGGTGTTCGGATGCCCGATGTCTTTCCAGAGTATTCCACGCCCCAGGTCCTGACCATGTCCATGATATCAGGTACGGCGCTGAACCAGTGGCTTTCGGAGCACCAGGACCCGGAAGATAAAAACAGGGTGGCCCAGACCCTCCATGATATCTTTCTTGAAGGATTTTATGGGTTGCACCGGATCCATGCCGACCCCAATCCGGGAAATTTTCTGATTGCAGATGACCTCTCCATAGGGCTGGTGGATTTCGGATGTGTCAAATCCTTTGATCCGTCGTTTATTTCCCTGTACCGGCAACTGATCCGGACCGGCAGCACCCAAGACAAACAGGCCTATGCGGACTTGCTCGAAGCCATGAATATTGTATCGCCTCAACTGGCCCCTGGCATCAGGGATGAGCTGATCCACCTGTTCATGGAGATCGGACAGTGGTTTCATACCTTGTACCGTGACGAGGTGTTTGATTTTGCCAAGAATCATGATTTTATTGAAACCGGCAAACGGATTGCAAAGCAGATGCAGCGCTATCGGAATCATTTCACCAGCTGTAACCCCGACTTTGTGTTTCTGGACCGCACGCGATACGGTCTTTTACGCCTGTTTGAGAAAATGCAGGTGAAAATCCGGATACAAAATTCCTATGAATGCTGACCCCTTCGGGTTCAGCACGGATTACCGGTACAGACCGCCATCTTGTAAACATTAATTCATGGTAACCTTTACGCTTTTTGATGGACAGTCGCGCATTTTATGTATATCTTCTGTCATTAAGAATTGATTAGCAAAGGAAAACCCATGACTGTAAAAGCCATGAAATACCAGCTGTTTTTTTTGATGCTCATATCCAGTGTTGTTGCGTTCTGCCTGGCGGTTCCCGTTTCCTCACAGGCCAGTACAATTGATTGGAAGGGGTACGATACCGGCATGACAGATGCCCAGGACGAAGGCAAGAAAGTGTTGATCCATTTCAGGACCGACTGGTGCACCTACTGCCGGAAAATGGATGCCACCACCTTTAAAGACGAAGACGTGGTTACCTATCTCAACGATAATTTTGTACCCATACTGGTCGATGGAGACAAGGAAAAAAAGGTGGCCACCAAATTCGGCATCAAAGGGTATCCCACCAACTGGTTCCTTACCGAGGAGGTAGAACGAATCTCAAGCCTGCCCGGGTATGTCGATGCGAAACGGTTCCTGTTGATTCTCAAGTATATTCATACTGACAATTACAAGGAGATGTCTTTTACTGACTTTGTCCAGTCACAGTAAAACTGTTACAGCCAAAGGAGTATATCCCAGGATGAAAAAGCTCTGTCTTCATGCGTTTCTTGCATGTATGATATGGATTGCCGGTTTGCCCTGCGCCCTTGCCGAAACCGTATATGTCAGCAGTATTACCCAGATTACATTGAGGACCGAACCGGGGGTGGAACACCGGATCGTAGAGATGCTCAAATCAGGCACCAGCCTGGAGATGGTAGAGTACCGCAAGGACTGGTCCATGGTCAAAACTGACGGTGGCAAGGAGGGATGGATTCTGACCCGATTCATCACGCGGGAAAAGCCTAAAATACTACTGGTGGACGAATTGGAGCAGAAAAATGACAAGCTCACCCGGGAACTTGCTGAACTGAAAACAAAACACCGGGAACTTACCCGTGAGAATGCCCGCCTGGCCGATATCGAAAAGAGTTACAACCAGCTGAAAAATGATTCGGCCCAGTTTTTCACACTTAAAAAACAATACGCCCAGATCCAGAAAGACTACCAGAGCCAAAGCAGTCAGATTCAGGTGTTGGAGGCCGGTCTGAAAAATGATAAAACCATTTTCATGCTGACGGGTCTTGGTGTTTTTTTTCTGGGGCTGATTTTCGGTGTTGGTGCGCGTAAAAAGAAAAAGAGTTCACTCCTATGACCCGGAAGACCGATTTTCTGGTCATCGGTTCCGGCATCGCCGGACTCAGCTTCGCCCTCAAAGCGGCCGAGCATGGCCAGGTAACCATCATCACCAAGAAAAAGATGCAGAAAACCAATACCGCCCTTGCCCAGGGCGGTGTGGCTGCTGTTTTTTCTCCTGCTGATTCCTTTGACCTGCACGCGCGTGATACCCTAATTGCCGGGGACGGCCTCTGTAATGAAGAGGTGGCCAGAATGGTGGTTGAAAACGGGCCCGACCGGATTCGTGAACTGGTCACACTGGGTGCGGAATTCAATCGAAAAGGCGAGGGCGACTTTAATTTTGCTTTGGGGCAGGAGGGGGGACACTCTGCAAAACGGATCGTTTATGCCCATGACCTGACCGGTAAAGAGATTGAAGATACCCTGGTGTCAAAGGTTCAGGCGCACCAGAACATCATCATCCTTGAAAATCATATCGCTGTTAACCTGATTACCTTTTCCTCTTCCATCAGGAGTGGATTGCTGACCACGCTTCAGGAGCATTCATGCTGCGGGGCGTATGTGCTGGATAAGAGCACCGATGAAGTGGAAACCTTTCAGGCCGGTGTGACCCTCCTGGCCACAGGTGGTGCAGGAAAGGTTTACAAATATACAAGCAATCCGGATATTGCCACGGGTGACGGGATAGCCATGGCCTACCGCGCCGGTGCCAGCGTGGCCAACCTTGAGTTTGTCCAGTTTCACCCGACTTGCCTGTATCACGCGGATGCCAAGAATTTTCTGATATCTGAAGCCGTGCGGGGGGAGGGGGCACGGTTAATCGATGCCCGGGGCGATGCCTTCATGCACCGGTATTCACCGGACCTGGAGCTGGCCTGCAGGGATGTGGTGGCCCGGGCCATTGACAGTGAGTTGAAAAAAAGCGGGGATGATTCGGTTTTTCTGGACATTACCCACAGGGATCCGGAGTATGTCAGACAACGGTTTCCCAACATACATGCCCGCTGCCTGAGCTTGGGCATCGATATGACCAAAGATCCCATCCCGGTGGTGCCGGCGGCCCACTACATCTGCGGCGGGGTGGCCACGGATTTGAACGGCCGGACCGATGTCAGCCGGTTATATGCCGTCGGAGAGGTGTCGTGTACCGGACTTCACGGTGCCAACCGCCTGGCCAGCAACTCCCTGCTCGAAGCGCTTGTCTATGCGGACCGGGCATACCGGATGGCTGTATATGAATTCAAGCGGCTGGATCAGAACACCGTCCCGGAGTTGTCTGTCTGGGATGCCACCGGAACTACAGACAGTGACGAAGCCATTGTGGTCTCCCATAACTGGGACGAGATCCGACGGCTGATGTGGAACTATGTCGGTATTGTCAGGTCTGATAAACGCCTGCACAGGGCACTGAGGCGGATCCAGAACATCAAAGAGGAGATCAATGAGTACTATTGGGATTTCAGGATCGACTCCGATCTCATCGAGTTGAGAAATATCGCCACAGTGGCCGAGCTGATTATCCGATGTGCTTTGATGAGAAAGGAAAGCCGCGGGCTGCATTATAATATCGAATATCCTGAGAAGGATGATCAAAACTGGCTCAAACACACCTTGATCCGCAAAAAGATTTAATACCTGATCACAAAATGGTTTGGAAAACGGCTTTAAAGTACCGTTTGGTCAGGAATTTGGTCAACCTGTTTTCCTGAAAAACATGATGGCCCCGTTTCCGCGAAGGATCGGAACCGCTCGGACAAGCGTGAGCGGAAAATTACGGTGCAGGCCGTTCAGGCCATCCTGGTCCATGAAAGACCGGTAACAGCGGTAGTGATCCCTTCCTGCCATTCGTTCAACCCAGTGGATTCCTCCAAGCGTCAGCCGCTGTGCAACACTTGAGACCGGCGAAGGGTTGAAATCTACCGTGATAAACCACCCATCCTCCCGGGTGACCCGAAGTGCCTCATTCAGTATCGATTGTCTCATGCGGCTGGTTTTCTCATGAAGGGCAAAAGAGAACAGGCAGGCATCAAAGGCGTGGTTTCCAAACGGCGTTATTGAGGCATCCGCGCGGCAGCAGGTCGGGTTGGCCCGGTTTTTTTTCAGGGCTTGACCGAGCATGGCAGCCGAAAGATCAACACCAAAAGCGTTCACCCCTGCCTGCTTGAGTTGTTCAACCTGTTCTCCGGTGCCGCACCCCATATCCAGTATCGCATGTATGTTTTCGGCCCTGATCATTTCAGTGGTCTTATTACGGATATGGGACAGGAACGGGTTCAGGAGCCGGTCATACATATCCGCAAACCGGGAATATTCATCTGCCATGGGCCGTCCTTTACCTGTGGGGGGTTAACGTTTCTTGGTACCGACAAACAATGTGACAATCCCAAGGGTCATCGGCTTGAACATGACATGATCAAATCCGGCCTGTTTCATGATACCGGCAAATTCCACCGAGCTTGGAAACTTGATCACCGAATCCGGAAGGTAATGATAGGCATGGCTGTTTTTTGAGAATAAACTGCCGATCCAAGGCAGGATTTTTTTGAAATAGAGCATATAAAGTGCTTTTAGCACGTTGTTTTCAGGGGTGGTCAGCTCGAGAACGGCCAGCCGCCGGCCCGGTTTAAGCACATTGTAAAAGGATTGAATGGCCCTTTGGCGGTCCATGATGTTGCGGATTCCGAAAGCGATGAAAACACCGTCAAAAAGGTCCTTGGCAAACGGCAATGCCAGTGCGTCACCATTAATCAGCCGGATTTTGGACCGGATCGTTGAAGCGCGGTTTCGTGCGCCAAGTTTTTCAAGCCCCTTTGCGAGCATGCCGAAGGAAAAATCCACACCGATTACCCGGGCGGTGGCCCGGGACTGGCGATATATTTCCAGGGCCACATCACAGGTGCCGCAGGCCACATCCAGTGTCAGGGGGTGATCAGGCAGATGAGCGGCCTTGACCATCTCTTTGCGCCACATCACATCCTGCCGCAGGCTGAGCAGGCGGTTAAGGAAATCATATTTAGGCGCTATGGAATCGAACATATCTTTGACAAATTCAAGTTCTCTATTCATCGTTGACAACCCTGATTTGAGGATTATTATAGGTTATTTATTGACGCCAAAAGGTATCATACAACCACTTTGAATACAATTGTAAACCAGCTGGCAGCGTGGGGCAAAAAAGAGTTATGACGGATAAACGGGATTATTATGAAGTACTCGGGGTGGCGCGGGACGCTACGGCACCAGATCTGAAATCAGCTTACCGGAAGCTGGCCATCAAGTATCACCCGGATAAGAACCCGGGAGATAGGGAGGCCGAGGAGAAGTTCAAAGAGGCCTCCGAAGCCTATGAAGTACTCAATGATGATCACAAACGCCAGATATACGACCAGTTCGGGCATCGGGGGCTTGAGAATTCAGGGCACTCCGGCCCCAGCGGATTCGAGGATATCTTTTCTTCTTTCGGAGATATTTTTGAGGATTTTTTCGGCTTCGGCAGCAGCAACCGGTCCAGAACCCGTGTGCAGCGCGGGTCAGACCTGCGGTATGACCTGAAGATTGATTTCATGGAAGCCGCCTTTGGTACAGAAAAGACCATCACCATTCCAAAACTGGATACCTGCTCCGAGTGCCACGGCAGCGGATGCCAGGAGGGCACCTTTCCGGAAACCTGTGCCCAGTGCCAGGGCACGGGCCAGTTTATCCAGAGCCAGGGATTTTTCAAAGTAAAGACCTCTTGTCCTTACTGCCGGGGACAGGGCAAAACCATTCCCAACCCGTGTCCAAAATGCAGAGGGGCCGGCCGGGTAGAGATCACAAAGAAGGTTCAGGTCAAGATCCCTGCCGGTGTGGACAATGGCTCCCGGCTCAGGCTGAATGGGGAAGGGGAGGCCTCGCCAACAGAAGGCGGTGTTCCCGGTGACCTGTATGTGGTCCTGAATGTAAAACCCCACCAGTTTTTCCAGCGCGATGAGACCGATGTCATCTGTGCCGTGGATATCTCGTTTACCCAGGCCGCCCTTGGGGATGATATCAAGATCCCTACACTGGCCAGTGAAACCATGCTGAAAATTCCAAAAGGGACCCAGTACGGAGATGTGTTCCGGCTCAAAGGGGAGGGGATCGCGTCCCTCAGGAACGGTCGTCGAGGGGATCAGATTATCAAGGTAATTATTAAAACCCCGATAAAACTGTCCCAGAAGCAGGAGGACCTGCTCAAGGAGTTTGACAAGCTGGATTCCAACAAGATTTCCAACAAGCTGAAAAACCTGTTTAAAAACCTGTAGTTGCCCCTCTTAGGATGGTCCTATGTTTGAATTAAAAGTGAAAACTCATTTTGCAGCCGCACATCAATTGACCATGGTGGGCCAGAAATGCGAGAACCTGCACGGTCATAACTGGAATGTAGAGGTCTACGTTTCCGGGGAGAACCTGAATGAAGCGGGGGTGCTTGCGGATTTCGGGGACATTAAGAAAGCGGTCCGCCAGATCATGACGGACCTTGATCATAAATTTCTCAATGAGATTGACGCGTTTGCCCATGCTCAACCCACCTCTGAGCGGATCGCGGTTTATATCGCGGAAAAGCTGCAGGCCGAAATGGACCAACTGGCCGAGGAGGTCAAGGTGACACGGGTCAGTGCATGGGAGTCTGCAGATGCGTGTGCCACCTATTATCCCTCCTAATTCATAGCCATCAGGCGGTTTCGATAATCCGCTTGGCCGGGATCAGCCCCGTGGCTGCAGCAGAGACGATATTCCCGGCCACACCGGGCCCGTCCCCGGCAACATACATCCCTTTGATCTGGGTTTCCAGATAATTATCCGTACTGACCTGGGTCGCAAAAAACTTAATCTCCGGTGCATAGAGCAGGGTTTCATCGTTGGACACGCCGGGAACTACGTCGTTCAGGGCTTCGAGCCCCTCGATCAGGTTGGACAGGATCCTCTCCGGAAGTGCCATGGCGATATCACCACAGACGACATTGGTCATGGTCGGTTCGATGTATCCTTTACTGATCCGGTTCCATGTGGAGCGCCGGCCGCGTTTGAGGTCACCAAAGCGCTGGAGTATGGGTTTGCCGCCGCCGATGATGGTGGCCAGTCTTCCGATGGATTCGCCGTAGGCCTGGTTGTCGGTGACCGGTTCAGTAAGGACAACCTTGGACAGGAAGGCAAAGTTGGTATTGGAAGATTTTCTATCCGAATAGGCATGTCCGTTGACACAGACAAAATCCTTGTAGTTTTCCAAGCTGATAAATCCGCCCTGGTTGGTGCAAAAGGTCCGTGTCTGGTCGTCATAGGTCGGGGTCTGTATAAAAAAGGTCGGATCATAGATTACGTTGCAGAGATCATCCATGATATCATTGTGAACCTCAACACGGACACCCACCTCTATACCGCGCTGGCTAAGATCAATACCGTGTTTCTGGGCAACGGTGGCCACCCAGTTGGCGCCGATCCGGCCGGGCGCCATTATCACGTTGGGTGAATTATAACTGCCTTTGTTGGTGATCACTCCCTTGACAGCCCCGTGGTCACAGACCACATCCTGGACCTCCTCGTTTGCCTTGATGGTCAGTCCCCGGGATTCAATATAATCGGCCATGCTGGCAATATAGCCGGGCAGGTTGTCACTGCCCAGGTGCTTCTGTTTGATGAGGAGAAGGTCTATACCCACTTTTTTGGCTTGTTTGCGGATGTCTCTGGCGGTATCCATATTGGTCGGGTACAGGGGACCGTCCATTTGAAATCGGGTGAAAATCTCTTCGGTTTCATCGATCAGGGCCTTGGCCTCTGACAGCGGCATGAACTGGGTGAGGTCGGTTTTACCAAGCCTGGGAATAAAATTCAGTTTTCCATCCGAGTAAAGCCCGGCACCGCCGACGCCTGAAAGAATGTTGCACGGATCACACTCTGTGCATTTCATCAGGTTGTGGTTGGGGCATTTCCGGTTAAGCGGTTTTTTGCCCTTTTCAATCATCAGTACATTGAGATTGGAGTTTTCAACCAGATGATAGGCCGCAAAAAGCCCTGCGGGCCCACCGCCCACGATGATTACGTCATAATTCATAAAACACCTGTGATTGAACTGGCGAATAAAAGGTTAGATTTGATTCGCGGTTTATGGGTTAGTATGCATTTGGTTATCAACAAGTCATTGAATTAATATATTTTTTTTATATGAAGGTCAAGCTAAATCAGTGAAATGAACTCATTTTTAATTGCATCAATGGCGGTATACCGGATGAATGCGGCATACGGGTCGGGGTGTCTGGTATCAATGGCGCAACCCCATGTCCCGGCGCAGATGTTATAACCCGCGAGATGGTGAATTCCCTGTTGTGGTCTGCCGGTTCTGCCGCTATAATAGAATCCTTAAATTTTCTGCTCCGGCAGGTGCCTGTTCTCATCCTGAACCGAACTCATACCTGCCTCTCCCGTGCCTGCTTTTGTTTGTGCGGCCCTTGAAGGCTGCAGGATCTCCCACTGGACATGATTCGTTAACGGGTCAAGTCGCTGGATAACCCCTAACAAAGGAGACATGTATGGAAAAAGAGGAACTGAAGAAACTCCTGGCCGGTTTAAGCGTGGCCGCACTGATCGCCGGTGCGGGGCTGGGAATGCCGGGCTGTGCCTCAGCCTGAGGCGGTGAAAAAGGCGGTGCCGGAGGTACCGCACAGGGCCAGGCTGAAGAGACAAAACCGGCCGGAGGAAGCGGCTGAAGCTGATCAGCCTGGTGCAGTTTGCACCATTTATCTTAACCGGGTTGCACAGGCAGATAAAAAATCGTCCTGTGCAACCCCTGCTTTATTGACACTCCGGGGCAAATGACCGGTCAAGGGCAGCAGGAGATTCATGCGGGATGACAACACACGGGTTTGATCCGGATTTCAGGCAGCTTAAACACTATGCCGATACACTCGAAGCTTCCGCTTCACCGCCACCGTCATATACGATGCAATTGTGCATCAATCCGACCCTTAAACTGTTCAATCTGGAATGGAAACACCTGTGGGCAAAGCTGATCAATACCCTTGCTTTGGAGCCGGAAAAGGGAAAAGAACAGGTCCTGGTCTGGCAGGTTCCAGGTAGTGGTCGTGTAAAGGCCAAGGCAGTGTCTGATCAGGATCTGCTGGTGATGAAGATGGCCCTGGAAGGGCTCACATCAGAACAGGTGGCCCGGCATGGAGGCACCTATATCCCGGCTGTGGATAATGCCGTTGTCAGGGCTTTAAATTCAGGGTTAATCACCGGCCCTCCATCTGGAATTACGCGGCCGTTTGATAACCAATCAG
>QZLA01000103.1 GCA_004796375.1 Desulfobacteraceae bacterium | reverse complement strand
GGGTGCAGCCATCCATGTGATGACGACTTACAAGAAAGCCAAGGAGGCCGGTATGACCATCCTGGCGGAGCTGAACGGCTGCAGCATCGAGTCCAGCGTACCGGATCACCTGCTGGCCCCGTCCGAGCAGACCTTTGTTTCCACCATCAACAAGTGCTATGCGTCGGCCGCAGTCAGAAAACAGGACATTGATCACCTGGACCTGTTTGCATTTTCCAATATTTTCGGGGATATCATTGAAAAACAGGTGGCAGAAGCCTGTTTTGACAGTGACATGTTCTGCGGCAACATCAAATCCCAGTTCGGGTATTTCAAAGCAGCCAACCCGGCGGTGGCCCTGGCCAAACTGGTGCTGATGAACGCCAAGGGACAGATCCTCAAAGACCACAACTATTCCCCGGATCACTCGATCCTGAATGAATCCCATATTTTGAAAAGCGCCTCATCCCACGAGCCGCGGCCGAAAACCCAAGCCCTGCGGTTTGCAGCCAACGTCAACGGGATTGGTGGAAACCACGGGCACCTGGTGCTCAGCACCCTGCCACTGTCACTCAAACACGAAGAGATCAAGGAAGCGAAAAGCGAATCCATGGAGAAAATAGAACAAACACCTGCATTGAGAGAATACGCCTATTCCGCCGACCAGGAGGGCCGCAAGCAGAGAATGGTGGCACTCCTTTCCGGTCAGGGGGCCCAGCACAGCGGCATGATGAAAGGGCTGTATGACGCAGATCCCCATATCAGGTCCATCATGGACCAGGGCGAGACAATATTCAGAGAACAGCGGGGGTATTCCCTGCTGGAGATGATGTTCGGGTCGGACGACCGGCTCAACAGTACGGAAAATACCCAGCCGGCCGTATTCCTCTCTTCGGCTGCCATCTGCAGCCGCCTGTCCCAGGAAGGCTTTACCCCGGATTACTATATCGGTCACAGCGTGGGGGAATACACCGCCCTGTTCTGCAGCGGCATGCTCGGATTTGACGATGCCATGCGCCTGATCATCAAACGGTCCGATCTGATGAAGGAATCCACCATCAAACAGCCCGGAAAGATCATGGTGGTCTTTAAAAATGAAAAGGAAACAGAGGGCCTGATCCGCAAATCTTTTATATCCGATATTTATGTGACCAATAAAAACAGTGAAAAACAGACGGCTGTTTCCGGAAAAGCAGAGGCCATTGAAAAATTCTGTGAGTTCCTGACCGGCCAGGATGTGTTCCACAAAAAACTCAACCTGACCGGGGCATTTCACACGCCGCTGTTGAAGGAAGCCTCTGAAAAGCTCAGGGCGTATCTCGACACCATCCGGTTTAACGACACCCGGTTTGGAAAGATCATTTCCAATACCGAAGCCCGGCCCTACCCCGAGCAGCGGATCGAAGTCAAGGATCTGCTGGCCCGGCAGATCATCTCGCCCGTCGAGTTTATCAAGTCGGTTGAGCATGTATATGAGTCCGGCCGGACCCATTTTATTGAGATCGGCCCCTCACGGCTTCTGGTCAACCTGCTGAAAAATATCAATATCGGCGAATACGGTACAGCGGTTTCCGTAGATCCCAAAAAGGGTGAAGCAGCCTCTTTCAGGGCTTGCCGCGAATACCTCAAGTCATTGAATGCCCTGTTTGCCCAGATGCCGGTTCCCAAACCGGCACCGGCCGTCCCGGCCACCCCGGTACAGGAAACCAAGGCGGTCCAGGTACCGGCGGAACCACCTAAAGTGACGGCCAACATGGACATGGGAGATGATTTTGATGAATTCAAAACCAAGAACAAGGACCTGATCGACAAGATCCTGTATGAGGAATACCAGCGCCGGAAACGGGAAAAGGCCATTGAGGCGGTGGAGCGCTACGATTTCAATACCCAGCGGATCCTGATTTCCGGGGTGTCTGTCGGGCTTCCGGGAAAGGGCCGGCGGGTATTTGCCGATGATAACTTTGAGGCGATCCTCAACGGCCGCAATTTTATCGAGCCCCTGACCATCGAGGATCAGCAGCGCATCACGGATAAGAACATTACCAAACTCTACAAGCAACCCGATGGGAATGCGCGGTTTGTTCAGATCACCCGGACGGAAGATGTGATCCATCTGGCCGGGCAGCTCGGGTATTTTGACCTGACCGATGAATACGGGATCAAAGAACAGTACGATATCAGTATGGCCTTAGGGATTGCCGCCGGGATCGAAGCTCTCAAGGATGCCAATATCCCCTTGGTGATGCAGTACAAACCGGTTAAAGACGGCAAAGGCATGATCCCGGACGGGTTTGCCCTGCCTGAAGAGATGCAGGAGGAGACCGGGGTGATCATCACCTCCCTGTGGCCCAATGGGGAGACCCTGATTACCGAGCTTGAGAAGTATTTTTATGAAAAACTGTTCATGAAACCCTATGAGGAATTTGAAAATATCTACTATTACCTCATGGAAAAGGTCAAGGATATCGAGATCAAAGACCAGATCACGGAGTGGTTCTTCAAGGTCAAGTCGGGCAAGCGCAGCGACATGGGGACCTATAAGTTTGACCGGAACTTCCTGAGCAATGCATGTCCCTTGGGATCGGCCCACCTGGCCCAGATCATCAAGGCCAAGGGGCCCAACACACTGGTCAGTTCGGCCTGCGCCTCCACGACCCTGGCCATCGGAATCGCCGAGGACTGGATCCGGGTCGGCCGATGCAAACGGGTACTGGTTGTCGGGGGTGAAAATGCCACGTCACCCAGCCAGAATCAGTGGGTGGGTTCGGGATTTCTGGCCCTGGGTGCCGCTACCATTAAGAAGCGGGTATCTGAAGCAGCCAAACCCTTTGATGAGGACCGGAACGGAACGATTCTCGGGTCCGGTGCCGTCGGCCTGGTCGTTGAAAATGAGGCCAGTGTCAAGGCCCGGGGCATGAACGGCCAGTGCGAGATCATGGGAACCCATATCGCCAATTCGGCATACCATGCCTACAACATCGATGTGCCGCATATGGCCCGTGAGATGAAAAAATTCATCGATAAGGTGGAAAGGCAGAACAACATCACCAAGGATGAATACGCGGACAAACTGCTGTTCATGTCCCATGAAACCTACACGCCGGCCCGGGGCGGCAGCGCCGATGCCGAAGTCACGGCCCTTGAAACGGCATTCAGCTCCTACCTGAACCGGATCTGCATATCCAATACCAAAGGGTTTACAGGGCACACCCTGGGGGCGGCCATTGAAGATGTGGTCCTGGTCAAGGCCCTGCAGTACCGGAAGGCACCGCCCATTGCCAACCTGAATAAGATTCCGGCGCATTTTAACCGGCTGAATTTTTCCGGCCAGGATAAAATTGATTCAGAATACGGATTGCACCTGTCAGCCGGATTTGGTTCACATTTTGCCTTTATGTTTGTCAAACGGATCCAGGAAAACACTACGGAGAATAACCCGATCTATCAGGCCTGGCTGCAGCGCATCACCAACGCGGCTTCCCCGGAACTTAAACTGATCGACAACACCCTGTGTGCCGTGGCCGACCCGTCAAATGTCCAACCGAAACCGGTCATGGAACCGGCAGTGCCGGCCATGGCGCCACCGGTCGCCGTGGCTGAAGCGGTCCCGGTCCCATCACCTGCAGCAGTCATTAACACGCCGGAACCTGGCATCCAGATTCCACCCGTTGAAAGTCCGACCGTTGTTGCTGCCGTTCCTGAAACCGGAGGGTCAGACAATATCGTTGAGCAGGTCAAACAGATCATTGCCGAGCAGACCGGTTATACCGTGGACATGCTGGAGGCGGAACTGGATCTTGAGGCGGATCTTGGGATCGACACGGTCAAACAGGTGGAGATCTTTGGCAAGGTGGCCTCCTCATTCGG
>QZLA01000230.1 GCA_004796375.1 Desulfobacteraceae bacterium | reverse complement strand
TGGGGCCGTGTATTATCATCATGGCCCATGCCAGGGTAAACTGGGATTCCTGTTCCCGGGCCAGGGCAGTCAGTATCCTCATATGGGCAAGGCGCTTCTTTCCATGTTTCCGGAGGCTCAATCTGTCCTGCATGCCTGTGAGACAGAACACGCCGCTCTAAATCCGGGTGCTGACCCCCTGTCCGGGTCGATTTTTCCCTTACCGCAGCATGTTGTGGACAAGAAACTTGCTCAGGAAAAACTACGGCATACCGATGTTGCACAGCCCGCCATCGGTGCGGTCAGTGCCGCCATGCTCAGGATCCTGGATCGCTTCAAGGTTAAACCTGATCTGTCCTGCGGCCACAGCTACGGTGAACTCAGTGCGCTGCTTGCCGCAGGTGTCATTGACGACGTTTCCTTTTACAGGTTGTCTGCCTTGAGAGGCCTGTACATGGCCAGGGCCGGTCAATCCTCGGGCGATGGCGGCAGTATGCTGGCCGTATCTGCTCCCCTTGCCAGGATCGAGGCGTTGATCAACGACCATGACCTTGACCTGATACTGGCGAATCGCAACAGCTACAGCCAGGGTGTCCTGTCCGGCGCCACATCGGAAATCGACCGTGCCAGAAAAATCTGCAAGCAGAACAAACTCAGGGCGGTAAAGTTGCCGGTAGCGGCAGCATTTCATTCCAGCCTGGTGGCAGATGCCGCAGCACCCTTTCGGGAAGAATTTAAATCGATCCGCTTCAACGTGCCCCAGCATCCGGTACTGTCCAATATGCTGGGCAGCGTTTACCCGGGGGATATTGAAAAGATTCAGGATATCCTGGGCGACCAGCTCAAAAGCCCGGTCAAGTTTATTGAAAATATCGAAACCATGGTATCTGACGGGGTGAACACCTTTGTTGAGATCGGCCCGAAATCCGTATTAACCGGACTGACCCGGTCCATTTTAAAAGAAATGCCCTTGACGGCCCATGCCCTGGCCATGGATTCAGGAAACGGAAAGTCAACCGGGGTTGATGACCTGGCAAAGGTGTTGTGTTCTCTGGCATCCAGGGGGTTTGACATTGATCTGACCCCTTGGGAAGATCCGGCCCCCAAGCCTGAATCTAAGAAGATCCGGGTAAGCCTCACCGGTGCCAATATAAAACCGGCACCGCCCAAAGATCTGCCTAAGCCTGTCGACACCACTGCTCAGGGGAATGTACCGGAAAATGAGAGACCCGGTGCAGATACCCCTATGCAAGAAAAGCCCACAGCATCTCCACTACCCGGAGATCTGAAGGCCGGAGACCTTAAAGGAGGATCAGAAAAACAGCAGATCCTTGACCGTAACACTAAAGGACGTGATATGACACCGCCTGTTTCACATAAAATACCATTTACACCAGCCGTAACAGAGAACCAAGACACCATCCGCCTGATCCAGAAGGGTTTTGAGGCGATCCAGGACCTGCAGGCCCAGACGGCCCGGGCCCATGAAAAGTTCTTGGAAACCCAGGCACAGGCCAGCCAGACCATCCAGGAGATGATGGCGCAGACACGCTCAATGCATTCAGGGACGCCGGTATTTGAGTCCGGCATTCCTGTTAACCGTGCAGCGCCGAACAGGGCAACGGCTCATATCGCTGAATCCCCGGTGGTTCCCCCTGAAGTGGAGCTTCCCAAGATGGCCAAAGACCCTGTTGAACGCGTTGAGGACAATCAGGTTCAAAAAGAGGTCCTGTCTGAATCATCGGGCCAGGTCGCTGATGGGCGCGAACAGGCAAAGCACATGGTCTTTTCCATCGTGTCAAAACTGACCGGTTTTCCAGAGGAGATGCTTGAACTGTCCATGGATATCGAGTCTGACCTGGGAATTGATTCCATTAAAAAGGTGGAGATCGTGTCCGAGCTGGAAAAACAGATGCCCGACACGGTATCATTTACGACCGAGCATATGGCTTCTTTGAAAACCCTGGAAGAGATATGTGGTACCATTCAGGGTGCGTTTAATGATACGAGCGCTTCCACTGCGGAAAACCCTGTACAGATTACTCCTGAAACCCGGGATTCATCTGTGGATCGATTGAAGGATGAAGCCCGGGGGACTGGAAGCCAGGGCGATACCCGGGATAACATGGCACTGTTGATCACAACCGTATCAGAGCTGACCGGTTTTCCCGTTGAGATGATCGAATCTGAGATGGATCTGGAATCTGACCTGGGAATCGATTCCATAAAGCGGGTCGAGATCCTGTCCAAACTGGAGCAGTCCCTGCCGTCGGAAGCGGTTCTATCTCCGGATGACATGACCCGGCTCAAAACCATTGGTCAGATTGCCGGGTATCTTGATGATCAGTCCCGACCGGCTCAGGCTCAGGCGCAACAGGCGTCAGGAAGCGCAAACAAGAGCAGTGAGGACACTGGATCGGCAATGGCCGATACCGGTGAAAAAAAAAAGGGCTCACCGTCTGATGACTCCCATGACATAACGGGCATATCAGAACCCGGGGGGGATCCGGTTTCCGGGACCGGGGCGGACCTTCCGGCTGTTCAACCACCTGAACTGTTGCGTCAGATTCCGGTCATGAGATCCTATCCCACAGAGCAGGTCCGGTTTTATAACGGTGCCAGAATTGACATTGATCCTGGAAAAAAGGTCTATATCACCAGCGATGGGGCCGGGATTGCCCGGGCATTGAGAAAAGCATTCAGGCAGGAGGGGTTCCAGGCCGAACTGTTTGACCTGGCATCGGGTACGATTCCCTCGTTTAAGGATGCTGCCGGAATTGTGCTGGTATCTCAAGCGTTTGATCCCAATACGGATGCATCTGAATACCTGGCCCGGTCATTTGAACTGTGCAGGAAAAACGGAGAGCAGCTTGAAAGCAGCGGCAGGGACAAAGGCGCGTTCCTGTGCACCGTTACCTTCATGGGATCCATGTTTGGCCTTGATGGTTCTCCTGTCGAGGGTAATCCGATCTATGGCGGGCTGGCCGGCCTGGTGAAGACCGCGGCCCTGGAGTGGAAACATGTGCTGTGCAGGGCCCTGGATATGCCCCATGATGCCGGTCTGTGCAGGGAACAGGCCCAGGCCGCCGTATCGTTGATGATGACCCAGGGTGCTGTAGAGATGGGGTTGAACCAGGAAACGTGCAACATCCCGGAACTCGAACCTCAGCAGGTATCATCCAGGATGCCCCGTTTGTCCAAGGCGGATGTGGTGGTGATCACCGGCGGCGCAAAGGGGGTCACATCCGTGTGTGCCCTTGAACTGGCCAAGGCGTTCTCACCCACCATTGTCCTGATCGGACGCTCACCCGAACCCGGACCTGAGCCGGAGTGGCTGGCGACCCTTTCAGATCCTTCAGACATTAAAAAAGAGCTGCTGTCCCGTGAATTCACGGGCAAAAAGGTCACTCCAGCAATCCTTGAGCAACGGTTCAGGGCACTGATGTCCAACCGGGAAATTACCCAAAGCCTTTCTCAGATCAAAGCGGCCGGGGCCAATGTCAGATATGTTCAGGCAGATATCAGGGACCAAGCACAGATTGATGGGGTATTTAACCGGATCCGTGAGGAGTTTGAGAACATTACAGCGGTCATCCACGGGGCCGGTGTGCTCCAGGATAAGCTCATTGTGGAAAAAACGCCTGAGCAGTACACCACGGTTTTTGATACCAAGGTCAAGGGATTGAACGCATTGATCCATGCCACCCGTTCAGATTCCCTGAAATATTTCATTCTGTTTTCATCGGTGGCTGCCCGGACCGGTAACATGGGGCAGGCAGATTATGCCATGGCCAATGAGGTATTGAATAAAACTGCCCGGAAGATGTCTGATGAAACCTCTGAGTGCCGGGTAGTGTCCATCAACTGGGGGCCTTGGGACGGAGGGATGGTTGATGCCTCCCTACGCAGCCAGTTCATCAAGAAGGGCATCGGGCTGATTGATATCCAGGCCGGTGCACAGCAGATGCTCAAGGAGATGGGCAGTGCCCACCCTGATATCATTGAGGTGGTTATTGGCGCATCCCTGACCCCAGAGAAAAAGAAAAAGCTTGCCCTGTCAAAGGTGCTTGATCTGGCTGTGAGTACAGACCGCCTGCCGGTGTTGTCTTCGCACAGGATCGATGAAAGGGAAGTGCTTCCTTTTGCCCTGGCCATGGAGTTCATGGCCCATGGTGCTGTGAAAAACAATCCAGGCCTGGAATTTGCCGGTTTGGATGACATGCGGTTGCTCAAGGGAACGGTTCTGGAAGGCCCGGGCAGGGATGAACAGGTTTTAAGTGTTGAAACCGGTAAGTGTAAACCGGGGATTTTTGGATTTGAGGTTCATACCCGGATGACCGCCAACGATGGCGGGCACCCCAGTGCGGCCCGGACAGAGTGTCTGGCCATTCTGACAGAGCGGCTCCAGAAATCTCCCCCGGTGTCCAGCGCGGCATCCCTGGACCTGAAACCTTATCCCATGGATGTTGACCAGGCCTACGAGAAGATTCTTTTCCACGGTCCTGATCTTCAGGCCATCACGCGGATTAACGGTTACTCAAAAAAGGGAATTGAAGTGGTGAGCCGTTGTGCTCCTGAACCCGCCGTCTGGATGAAAACGCCCTATTCAAGCAAATGGACCGTTGACCCCTTGATCCTGGATGCGGCATTCCAGGCAGCCATTCTCTGGTGTCACGGCAGGACCGGTCATGTCTGTCTGCCCAGTTTTGCGGCCAACCTGAGATTGTATGATGGGTATCATGCGCCCCGGTCCAGTGTGACCATCTCGCTGGCTGTCAATGAGCAGACCGATCGTCACCTGAAAGGCTACTTCACCTTCTTGAATGATCAAGGCCAGGTCATTGCCAGTATGACCGGTTTTGAGGCCGTCATCGATCCCAATCTTATGGAGAAATTCAAGTCCGTCCGCGACCGGGGGGCCGTGTTTACCCGGGGACAGATCCTGGCGTTTGCCCAAGGGGATCCATCCAAAGCATTTGGTGAAAAATACAAGGTGTTTGACAGGGATCGCGAAATCGCAAGACTGCCCAGACCCCCCTATTTTTTTATGGACCGGGTAATCCGGACCGATGCGACCCAGTGGGAGATGGCGCCGGGCGGCTGGATTGAAGCCCAATATGATGTCCCGCGGGATGCATGGTACTTTTCTGCCAATTATACGGATACCATACCATTTTGCATCCTTCTTGAGATCGCGCTGCAACCCTGTGGATGGCTGGCCGCCTATGCCGGATCTGCGCTGCATTCTGATGAGCGGCTCCATTTCAGAAACCTTGGCGGCCGGGCAACCATTCAAAAAGCCCTGACGCGATATTCCGGCACCCTGACCATGAGAGCCCGGATGACCGACGTGTCCATGGCCGGAGGAATGATTATCCAGGAATTTGACATGGAGGTCCTGGATCAGGACGGGATCTGCTACCAGGGCCATACCAATTTCGGGTTTTTCTCAAAACAGGCACTGGCCAACCAGGTGGGTATCCGGAATTCGGTGTTTGACGGATATGATCTGCCGGCTGGTCAGCGGGATGATACACTGGCTGTAACATTTAAGAACACTGCGCCGTTATCCCCCGCTGACGACACAGCTGCCCCCCACACCGGAATGCCTGCCAAAGCCCTGCGGATGATTGACCGAATTGACGAGATATCCCTGACCAGCGGTGGTAATTACGGCAATGGGTTCATCCGGGCTTCCAAAGAGGTGGATCTTTCAGAGTGGTTCTTTGATGCCCATTTTTACCAGGATCCGGTATGCCCGGGATCATTGGGGATCGAATCATTCCTGCAGATCATGCGGTATTTCGGTATGAAAACCTGGCAGCTCGATCCCACGGCATGGACCGTGGAGATGGCACAGGGGCAATCCCATGAATGGACCTACCGGGGTCAGATTGTTCCGGCGAACAAGCAGGTCCATCTCAATGTCCATATCAAATCAATTGATCCGGAAATCAAGTCTATCACTGCTGATGGCAACCTGTGTGTGGATGATCTGTGTATCTATGAGATGAAGGATTTCACCATCCAAATGGTCAGGGCACATCAGGATACCGGCCAGCCGGTTTCCGGACAAAGCCAGGGTTTTGAATCACGGTAAAGCCAATCCAAAGCACATCGGGGTTTTTACTTGACTAAATTGCGTTTGTACCTTAGTAATCCGGAGAAATGATGACTTGGGATGAATTGGAATCGGTGTTTTCCAGATAAAATAATTCTGCATCAGAGGAGAGCGGCATATGAGAAGGGTCAGTTGCGATAATTGCGGTAAAATTTATACAATTGATAACAGTAAGCTTCCGAATTCGATTTCCAGGGTGGCTTGCAAGGCGTGTGGTAATTCTTTTATTGTTGAAAAGGAAGTGGATGCTTCGGATCTGGACAGTTCAATAGACAATACATCTGACTTGGGAGCGGTTGCCGATTTATCTGAAGAACCGTCAAGCCCAACTGAATCCCAGGGGATTGATGCATCCACAAATATCAGTTGGATCAACCGGATTCAGGTCAGGATATCAGCAACCCTGATCTTTATAACCACCCTGGTCCTGGTTGGCTATGCCGTTCTCAACTACCAGATTGAAAAAAACACAATGAACAATGAGATCGGACGCCTGGCCGAGGTCACTGCGACGCGCCTTTCAAATCAGTTGGTAGAACCTTTCTGGGCGCTCGATGATCAACTCCTGCAGGAGGCTGTTCAATCTGAGATGATGAATAAGCAGGTGTCTGCAATCATTATCCGGGATAAGAATGACAAGGATATTTACCTGGGTCGGACCAGAAATGCCAAGTGGAAGGTGACAGATACCCGAAATGAGATCAAGGACAAACTCCTGGTTAAAAGAACAAAAGATCTGATAAAGGGAAAGAACAGGATCGGGAGTGTTGACGTCTACCTGACGCTTAAATTCATGGAAGAGGAACTCAAGCGTTCAACAATATATATGATCATTACCGTTCTGGTACTTGATCTGATTCTGTTTCTTTCCATATACACCATTTTAAGGCGGTCCATTATCCAACCGATCATGAACCTGACCAATGCTGCCGAACAAATCAGTACGGGTAACCTGAATGTCACCTTCAGTCACAAGACTAATGATGAGATCGGCCTTTTGGTCAAGGCATTCCAGCGGATGCAGACCAGCCTTGATTTTGCCATGAAACGTTTGGGCAGAAGGTGATCAGTCTATATATTCTACCTCGTTAAGTATTTGGTTTGGGATCTTAATCTTCCATTTCTTGAGCTGTGACTTGCTGAACAGCAGGCGGCCTTTTTCCGCGGCAACGGGATGGATATCTTTGGGCCGTGTTCCGGACAGAATTTTCAGGGCGGTTCGACCGGCGGTCTGGCCCTGAATCTTGCCGAAAAGAACAAGGCCGCCGATTGTTTTTTTCGGCCCGACGGTAAAATCCCAAAAGCAGAATGGCGGAAGCGGTGTGTTTTTCGACGTCCACTCCAATATGCTTCCGGCATCTGCGTGGTTGCCCGCCTCATCGGTGATTGTATGATACAATCCAACGATGATGGCATCATAGCCGTCTGTTTTTGATGACAGGACCGTATTCTCCCAGTCAGACAATTTTCCGATCAATCGAAGGTCTGTTCTGATCCCGCCGATATATGTGGAGTTCTTGCCCCTGAAAATCATCTGGACGGATGATCTGGAGGTCGCACCGGTATCAAAGAGGACAAGTATTTTCTTGGGTTGCGGGTTGAGGATCTCCTTAAAATAAAGAATGGATCTCTTCATCAGCGGCCTTTCTAGGACACCGGTTATATTTGCGGGGCCAAACATATTGTAGTTGCGAGGATTCTGGTTGATTCCCAGATAAACCACAGGTGTTTTTTTTCCCGCCAGTTTGGGGCCCACGAATTTTAACGCATTGTCATCACCCAGGATGACCAGTTCCGGGTTGATTCTTTGATATTCTTCAAAAGCCAGTTGTGCTCTGTTCTTGAATTCTGATGCCGGAATCCGCTTGGTATCCATGGGGAAATACAATAGATGATATGACTTGCCGAGCACCTGTTCAAGGCCCTCTTTGTAGCTGATGTCCCAGGGATATTCAGCGTGATAGCTTTCAATAACAAGGATGTTTTTTTTTGCACCAAGGCAGAGCAGAGGTAGGCAGAAAATGATCAGCAGGGCAAGGCAAATGGTTCTTTTCATTCAATTCTCCTTCACAGATCTGTTTAACGTTGTGAGCAAAACCCGATGGATTGGTATTAAACCCTAATTTGCTAGTGGAATTCAATCTTTTTCTTTTGCAAATGCAAGGAAATCGTCAATGATTTTTCACCTTCAATCTCCTTTAAGAAAAAGTGAACGGGTTGATTGATTCAATTACGCATTTAAATTCTTTCCCTCTTGTGTTAACTTTAGCGTAAAAATACTGCAACAGTAGGGGACAGATGAAAATTGTTACGACGCACAAGGGATCAGATTTTGACGCCCTGGCATCCCTTGTGGCTGCCACCATTCTATATCCGGAAGCCAAACCGGTCCTGCCCAACTCCGTCAATGCCAACCTCAAGGCATTTTTATCCATTCATAAAGGATTGTTCGAATTCTACACGACCAAGGAGATCGAGCTGGATCGGGTGAGAACCCTTATTGTGGTCGATACCAGCTCATGGAACCGGCTGGAGGGTATGGGATCCCTCAAGGAGAAAGATGACCTGGAGATCATTGTGTGGGATCATCATACCAAGGGTGATATCGCAGCCCACCACAAAGTGATCCGGGAAACCGGCGCCTGCATTACCCTGTTGACCCAGGAACTTGAAAAACAGCGCAAACTCATTACCCCGATCCAGGCCACCCTCTTTTTAATGGGACTGTATGAAGATACCGGCAACCTGACATTCCCCTCAACCCTGTCGGAAGATGCTCACGCTGCCGGATTTCTGCTGGACAGGAAGGCCGATCTGAACATCCTGGGCACCTTTCTTCGTCAGGCCTATGGGAAAAAACAAAAGGATATCCTGTTTCACATGATACAGGACGCCAAGCGGGAGGAGTTTGGTGATTTTTCCTTGAGCATTGCCGCCATGGATATTGCCGGGCGGATTGAAAACCTGGCCATGGTCATGCAGATGTACCGTGAGATCGTGAATGTGGATGTGGCATTTGGCATTTTCAAGGATGTGGAACGGGACAAGTGCATGGTTATCGGCCGGAGCAATGTGGATTCCATCAATGTGGGCATGATGATGCGCAGCATCGGCGGCGGGGGGCATCCGGGCGCAGGGTCGGCTTTGATCAAATCAGCCAATCCGGCTGCGGTTGAGGAGATGATCCGGGAACTGGTCAAGGGTAACCAGCACTCTTCGGTCATGCTCAGTGATATTATGTCCTATCCGGTGCTGACGGTTGACCAGGATACATCTGTGGAAGAGGTGGCCATGCTGCTCAGGGATGTCGGCTGTACCGGGATGCCGGTGGTGGACCAGGATGAGAAGATTGTGGGGGTGATTTCGCGAAGAGATTTTAAAAAGGTGAAAAAGTCATCCCAGATGCAGTCTCCGATCAAAGCGTTCATGACACGGGATGTGGTAACTATCTCCCATGAGAAAAGCGCCATTGAGGCGGCAAAGTTGATGATCAAGAATGATGTCGGCCGTATCCCGGTCATGGAGGATGGCAAAATCATCGGGATCATTACCCGGTCCGATGCCATGATGTATTTTTATGACCTGCTTCCGGATTAGCTGCCGGTCTAAAGCTTTACGAGCTGAGCCGCTTTTTCGGCCAGCGTTTCCCTGAAAATTTTGGAATTGTGACGGATGTCTACGGGAAATGCCTTCTCAATAAACACATGCTTTATCGATTTGGTCAGCGGAGCAGACAGGGCAAGATCCATCATCTCATTGATGAAGGACTTCTTGTCTGACACCGGTTCAAGGGGTTCGATAAATATGACGGGAATCTGGTGACCCTTTTCTCCAATCCCCACCAGGGCACTGCGGTAAACATTTTCATGATTGTTGAAAATAGCCTCACAAGGGATCGTAAACATGGTTTCATGGGCGGTAACAACCCGGTGACCCTTTCTGCCGCAGAACCAGATCCTTCCTTTGGAGTCCTTCCATCCCAGGTCGCCCATGCGGTGCCAAAACCCTCCGGCGTCATCCTGGATTTTGCCAAAGAGATTGGCCTTTTTGTTGTTAAAATAACTCTGGGTGACCAGGGGGGCCTGGACAATGATCTCTCCGACCTGGGTGTCGGGCAGGATCATTTTTTCTGTTAGCTGATTGATGGGGTCATCGCTGATCCCGATAATCAGCACCCTTGTATCACATATGGGCCGGCCCACGCACATGCCGAATCCCTGTTCGCTTAACTGCCGGGTCTCACTCAGGATCTCCCTGGAGGCGATGGAGATGATGGGTACCGCTTCAGTTGCGCCATACGGGGTATGAACCTCGGTCCCACCTTCCAGCATGCTGGAAAACTGTTCAATATTGGATGGGGATACCGGTGCGCCGGCAGAGATGACCCGCCTCAATGAGGGCAGTTTTACCCGGTGCTCCTGTCCGTATTTTCCCACCCGGTTGAGCAGTGCCGGGGAGGCAAACATATTGGTCACCCCGTGGTTTTCAATGGCTTCAATGATCTTCGTGGGATCCACCTGGGCCGGTTTGGTTGGATCCATATCCGGAATCACGGCTGTCATCCCCAGTGCCGGGTCAAACAGGGCGAACAAAGGGAAGGTCGGCAGATCAATCTCATCCGGTTCAATCTGCCAATGTGACTGGATCTGACGGATCTGGGCATCAAAGTTCCCATGGGTGTAAATCACGCCCTTGGCCGGACCGGTCGACCCGGTGGTAAATACAATGGCAGCAGTTTCATCGGCCAGGGTCTGGGCGCACGGGTAGGGATCATCGGTTTTGGTTTTTTTGAGCTGCTCCAGGGTATGACCGCCCCAGAACCAGCGCCGTCCAACCGTGACCCATATGTTGACCGATTTAAAAAAGTTGGGTTTGAGCTTCCTGAGCAGGTGGGCTTTTTCAATTCCGATAAACGCCTTGGGTCGTCCCTGCTCCAGGCAGGAGAGCATGCGGTCGATCCCCATGCCCGGGTCAACTACCACAGGGATGGCACCCACCTTGAACATGGCAAATACCAGGATGAAAAAGTCCGTACCCGGGGTGACCATCAGGATGGTCCGTGTTCCCCTGACAATACCGATCCTCTCAAGGCCGAACGCCACCTTGTCCGACAGGGCGTCAAGCTGGGCAAAGGTGAGTTGACTGTACAGGACCTGGTTGTTTTTGTTTCTCCCTTCCGGGCAGACTATGGCACGCTTATGCGGGAAGGCACGGGCGGAATTTTTAAGGCCCATGCTGATGTTGGTGGATGCGGTCATCAGAATATCTTGGTTATCTTTTGTTTGGCTTTTTGAAGAAGTCCGGATGGAGCCTGATGATTTGCATCTATTTTGCTTGTAAGCTCCCGAACCGGTGTCAGTGTACTTTCGAATTTTGCCAGAATATCGGCTTTGGCAGATTCAACCTGGGATAGTCCCTGTTCCATGTTTACTGCATAAAGGACATAGATATCTTTCAGCGTTTTTTCTATTTTTCCGGCTTCCTTGAGAAGGGTATCCCGGGCTTTGATCCAGGTCTTCAGCTCTTTGTCGGTGATTTTCTTCTGATCCGGATATTTTTTTGCAATCTCTTCTATCCGGTTGATTTCCCCGTTGATTTTCAGCACCAGGGTATTGAATTCAATGAAACGTTGATACACGTCATACAGGTGGTTGAAGGAAAACTGCATGATCTCTTCCGGCAGCGAGACATGCTCCAGTGTCTGTTTTGTATACTGGGGGGTCTCGTCATCGCCTGAAAAGTAGAACTGCCAGACGACATATGCAGATAAACCAACAGCCGCCAAAATCATCAGGATAATGATGAGGGTTTTGAGCTTGAATTTCTTTTTGGGTTTGGCAGGCGTTTGAGGTTCCGGATCAGGCGTTTCAGATCCCTTTCGTCCGGGTCTTCTCTTTTTTTTGGGAGCCTCGGCAGGTGCGGGGGCAGCATCTGCGTCGTTTTCCTGCTTTTTTTTCCTTTTAAATTTAGCGAACATGTCTGTCTAATTACCCGACCCTGTTCAAAAAGTCAAAAAAAGAATCCCTGTATGCCTATGAATCAAGGAACTGCCTGACCAGTCCCGACGTTTCATGGGGCTTGTCCTCAAAGAGGTAGTGTCCGGCATCATTGAATGTATGGGTTCTTGAACCGGGAAACCGGCGTTGAAATTCGTTGAGAAAGGTCCGGTCAAATACAAAATCACGGGTGCCCCATAAAAACATTTTGGGTACTCGGGTCAGCCTGTCCAGGTTTGAGTCTACATGATCCACAATGGCATAGCTTCTGTCTTTTTCAGTGATCGGGATATCCTGTACGAATTTCAGGGTGGCGATCCGGTTCCTCCAGGAGTTATACGGTGCGATCAGTCCTGTTTTAACCGCTTTTGACATGGGGTTTACCGTGCACATATGAAGAGCGCCTCTGGCAAACAGGTTGAACCCGAGTACTGCCGGAACGGCAAAGGGCATGATGTACTTGATCAACCAGAGCCGGCGGGGCAGATCCTTATCCTGGGGAAGAAAAAAGCCGCTGGTGTTGGTGATGATCAATTTATCTATGCGGTCCAGGCGGTCAATGGCCCAGGCCAGGGCAATCATCCCGCCCCAATCGTGGACGATCAGGGTGATCTTTTCTTTTAGGGCCAACCGCTCAACCAGGGTGTTCAAATCATCAACCCGCGATGCCAGGGTATAGTCATAGGTTCCAGGGCCGGGCTTGTCTGAAAACCCGCACCCGATATGATCGGGTACAATGGTCCTGAAATCGGGGCTTAAATCGGTGACCAGCTGCCTGAAATAAAATGACCAGGTCGGGTTCCCATGGACCATGATCACGGGTTTGCCCGCTCCCTCATCCAGGTAGTGAAGCTGGTGGCCATTGATTGACATATAGTGGGATTTAAACGGATAGAGCGCCTCAAATCCCCGGGTACCGGTCTCTTTATTGTTGATAATCCGCATTACCACTCAATTCCTAAGATGTAACAATTCAGTCCACTGCCAACGCCGATAAATGCCACAAAGTCACCCT
This sequence comes from Desulfobacteraceae bacterium, assembly GCA_004796375.1. Lineage (GTDB taxonomy): Bacteria > Desulfobacterota > Desulfobacteria > Desulfobacterales > Desulfobacteraceae > MADRE2. The sequence goes on along the minus strand of QZLA01000230.1, from coordinate 29,494 downwards.
GCTGGAGAAATTCTCTCTCATCGGCAATGGCTGCTGTAATCGGCAATGAAACGGTTCCGACATTTCCCAGGAATGGAAAGGTCGAGAAATCCTTTTTCATATCCAGACCAAGGGCCTGATAGAAATGCTGATGGTGCAGGGCACCCACCTGGTGTCCGATAATTTTATCCGGCTGGTCCGCCGTCAGATTGAATTTTTCCCTGAATGCTTTAAAGGTGTCTACCACCAACTCAACCCCATGCTGCAGAACCCCCTGGGCGTTGGTTCTCATCACAACCCTGGATCCGGTCGGCATCCCTTTTTCTTCAAATCCCCAGTGACAAAGATCATGATGCCGGATGGCATTCTGTACGACACCGCCTTTGAGCCGATGGCCGCCAGCTCCATTGGCCCCCAACGACCCGTCGGTCAGCAGGACGGCACATGCCCCGGAGCCCCCGGTCATGGTTGCTATGGTATCTTTATAAAATTCAATATTCTTTTCCCGGTTGATTTCGTCAATTGTTGAATCAACAATCTGGCGGGCAGTTTCACAGGATACCACCAGACCGGACTTGATATTGCCCAGCTCGATTTCATTGGCCACATGAACCATGCCGGTAATCATCCCAAGGCATGCGCTGGAGACATCAAATACATGGGTGTTCTTACCCAGCTTGAGCTTGTCGGCCACGGCGCAGGAGGTGGATGGTTCAAACCCGTCCCGGCAGACACCACAGAACACCAGGGCACCGATATCCTCCGGGGCGATCCCGGATTCATCCAATGCTTTTTGACCTGCAACTGCCGCATATTCAGCCAGTGTATGGTCATGTTCCCAATAGCGCCGTTCCTTGATGCCGGTCAATGCTTCAAGCTGACCCTTTTCAAATCCCACGGCATTGAAGAACGGTGCCAGTTTATCTTCAATTTCATTGGTGGTCACCACTTTGGGTGCCAGTTCATATCCAAATCCTTCAATATAGACCTTTGAATATTTCATAACGTTCTCCATTCATATTCAAGTTCTTCACGGGTCATTCCGATCAGCCGCATACCCATGTCCTTGTAGAGCACGATCCTCAGATCGTCGGAAAACATGTGAGCATCTGCAATCACAAAGGGCTCGGGATCGTAACCGATCTGTTTGATTTCAATGTCATATCTTGCTGTCCGGGTCTGCGGAGTCACCGGTCCCCGGCATTTGAGATCACTTTCGTTGTTCAGGATCACATCGTAGTATACCCCGTCCTTTGAGGTGATCCACCCGATTCTCTGGGTAAAAATGCGCAACGCATGGGCACAGCATTCATACATGAGTGTGCCGGGCATGACCATATCATCAATAAAATGGCAGGTCAAAAACCATTTGTCCGGGGTGATATCTGCCTGGGCACTGATAAATCCCAGACCGTATCGTCCGCCGCGGGGATCGAAATCAAGAACCCGGTCGATCAGGTGCATCCGTCCCGATGGCAGGCAGAGCCAGGAAGATAGTCTCTTATTCCTGAATTCAGGGCCGAATGCGGCCTCAAGATCACCCTTTCTCAGTGCATTAATCTGATAATCTGAAAAGGACTGCCGGTTGACCGGGGCCGGAAATCTGAATGCACTTTGAACCGGGTCTTCCTGCCTGCTTATGGGGGCTTTATCCTCGGGTTTGAGGATAATACCGCCGGAATCTTCTACCTCTTGAGGGGTGAAAAAACCGGCACAGCCATCCCTCATGGAGATGAACAGTTCAGAACCGATATATCCCTTATAATGAAAGAAAAACAGGTAGACATCCCCCTGTTTCAGGAACCGGTCGATCTGTATGTGGTATTCAATGGTTTCTCCGGGAACAGGAAGCGGACGGTGAAAGGTGACCCTGGCATCAAGGAGCCGGTACCTTCTTTTGCCTTTGACCCGGTGGTCAATCCCGAGGTAGGAGCATAAGAAAAGATCTGCCTGCCCGGCCTCGATGGATATGGAAACAGGTGCCCGGTTGCCGTCAAGATACCAGGCATTGGAAAGAACATCGTGCTGGGTGACAATGGTTCCAGAGGTCAAAGATCCCATCTCACCCGATATGTCAAGAATCCGGTCGACCAGCATCAGGGGGTCGTCCGGAAGCCTGACCCGCACGGGGAAGGTATCAATAATATCGAAGGACGCCCCCAGAACATTGCCGGCTTTGCCGACTGCAAATTCAAGACATTGCTCACGGTTGAACATGACATCCGGTTCTGGTTGGGCAGGTAAACGGCCCCCGTGCTGGTCCGGGATGACGGGATCTGTATTACCAGTTTCGGAAGGTGACGCTGTGCTGAATTGGGCCAGGGCCTGGAGCTGGGTTTCCATGGCGGATAAATTCTGGGCGGTAAGGTCCAGAAACGCTTCATGTGCCCGTGCGGTCATTGCTGCAGCCTTGGAGATGATATCAGGGTCAAACAGCGGGTCAAGAGGTATTTTGTCCATGCTGGGCACGGCTTCAGGTTTATCTGTAAGGGGATTGAGAATGGCAAAAATGTCTTCCGGGATCGGCCATTTGCCTACCTTGATGGGTATGGATTGAGGGTGGGGTGCTTCCGGCTCCGGGATCGGCAGGGGGCCTTGACCCGGATGGTTTCCAAGAAGGATATGCCCGCATCCGCCATCAAAGGAAAGGCACGACACCAGGGCGTGTCGTTGCAGAGAAGAGGCATCCTGGTTAAGTCTAAGTGCTGCCGATACCAGTGAGAACATACCCGAGGCCGAATAGGTGTTACCGATCACCTTGCTTGCACAGGAGAATTCGAGGGCCTTTGGAACCGGGTTGATCCGTGACCGGATCGCCTGCCGTTCATCAAAACCGTCGGGATGATCCCTGAGTTCACTGATTTCGATCAATGAGATATCCCGGGCGGGTTCATTGGTGGTTGCAAGGACCTGGTCCAGCGATGCCAGGTATTGCCGTTTCAGCAATTCGGATGATCCGGGTTCCTGGATCATGGATCCGGCTGAAGAGGATCCCGTGGATTGAATGATGCCATAAATCCGGTCATCGTCTGCCAGGGCCTGATCCAGCCGCTTGATGATCACTGCGGCAGCACCCTCGGACGGCAAAATCGTGGAAACAGTATGACTGCCGGTTTTATTGCCGGATTCCATGGAGCTGTTCAGCAGGGCCTGCCGTATATCTCCGGCCATATCCACGGCGGCACAGACAAAGAGATCAGTCTGGTGAAGCGCCAGGGATGACATGCCGACTTCAAGGGCTTTGACTGATGACAGGGCACCGGCAGACAAGGTGAAGCAGGGGCCGCCGATCTTGAATTCCCGGGCCACACGGGAGGCTACAATCCCTCCCAGTGCCCCGAGGGTCCGGTTGGATGTCAAGGGGTTGGAGAGGCTGTTTTTGATGGTGTCATTCCGGCCGTGATGGGTCCATCTCAGGTGAAAATCAGTGGCCTCGTGGTCAAATTCGATACCAATGGCAGCACCGAAACGGGTACGGAGCTCCTTTCCGGGTTCGGGCCGAACCGGTATGCCGGCGTCGATCAATGCATGTTTGACGGTTTTGAGCAATACCAGGTGCTGGGGCAGGATATCCTCCAGCTGGTTTGGAGGGATGTGGAACTCGCCGGGATAGATGAAAATGTTGTCCAGGTAGAACCCGGGCTCTTCATGGATGGCGCTGTTGCTGATCCGGCTGGATCTGAAGCGGTCTCCAGGCAGGGCCGGATCAGGTGTCACGCCTGTGCGCAGGATATGGTCGTATGAATAAAGGTCCGGTGCCGGCCGGGTCAGGACTGACATACCCACTATTGCAAAACCCTGTTGCGCCGGATCAGAAGGGAAACCGGTGCTTCGTGATGCCATGCCGTCCTTTTCAGGATGGGATACAGAAGGAATCTTTCTTGATTCCGGGATGAACTCCTCAAGGAGAATATGGGCGTTGATACCACCGAAACCGAATGCCGATACCCCTGCTTTTCGGGTCAGACCTGGCTTGGAAGGATTCCATGCCTGGGTTTCGGTCTGAACCTTCATGTTGGCATCAGCCAGTGGGTTGTTCTTAGCAGGTGCGGTAAAATTCAAAGAGGGCGGCAGAAATTTTCTGCCCATGGCCAGTACTGTTTTAATAAATCCTGCAGCACCGGCTGCGGTCAGCAGGTGTCCTGTCATCGATTTTACAGATCCGATGGCCAGATCATTACCCGAGGATCCGGCAGATTGGCGCAGGGTGCTCATGGAGTTCAGCTCGACCATGTCACCCACCGGGGTTCCTGAACCATGGCACTCAATATACTGGACATCGTTGATGGTCCATCCCGCCAGTCGGTAGGCATCATGCATGGCCCGTACCTGTCCTTCGGAAGCCGGTGCGATAAGATTGCCTTCAATGTCGTTGGACAGCCCGGCACCGGTGATAACAGCGAGGATGCGGTCCCCTGACGTTACTGCATCATCCAGCCTTTTAAGCGCAACCATGCCCACGCCTTCACCCACGACCAGGCCGTCGGCAGACCTGTCAAACGGTGCACAGACCCCTGACGGGGACAGTGCCTGAAGCTGTGAGAAGCCGATCTGGGTATACAGGGAGTCGGGGCGTGATACCCCGCCTGCGATCATCATATCTGCACGCCGTGCACACAATTCGTCACAGGCCAGTTTGATCGCATACAGGGAGGATGCACAGGCGGCATCCAGGGTATAGGCGCCGGCACCCAGCCCCAGTGCACGGGCGGTGAGAGCAGCCGGCCAAGAGACCACCTGGGAACCGATGGTCCGGGCCGGCTCAAGTGGGTTTGCCCGGCCCCTGCACAGCAGATCTGAGGCCAGGCAGGAAGAATGATCCGTCGGCAGCGAAATAGCCGCCAGGATGATGCCGGTTCGGTCCAGCAGATAGCGGGGAGAATCAATGGGTTTTAAAAGATCGTGCCCGGCAGTCAGGCTGAGTTGCAAAAGCGGGTCAAGGTCGCTTAAAAGCATGCCTGAGATCTGGAAACCAGACGGGTCGAACTGAAAGCCGTTGATCAGGCCGGCTTTGCTGCAAAGGGCTTTGTCCGGCATAAGTTGGGGCGACACTGCCAGTGACGGCGGGATGACCCAACGGTTTTCAGGAACGTCAATGATTGCGTTTTTCTTATGCTCAATATTCGTGCAGAACTGTTCCGGGTTGGCAGCACCGGGAAAAATTCCGGACAGTCCGATTACCGCTATGTTACACCACTGATTTTTCATAGGGGATCATATAATGGAGAACAGATGGGTTTGCAAGGAAGGTATGTAAAACTAGTGTAAAATCGCTGTATTCCAGGCGCTCCGGATCAAAAGGGACCTTTAAGTTCCGGTTGAGGATTCCATGGATCAGGTGAACATCAGAACACATCCAATGATGATTGAGGTGCACAAAATCAGGAAGGTGAGCAACATCAGGGTCATGCAAAGGATCTGGTCCATCCGGCCGCTCCTCCGCCGCAGCTGGTGTCCGGTCATCCATCCGGCAATGATGCCGCCGATAAGCCCGCCGCCATGGCCCCAATTATTGATGTTGGGCATCACAAATCCGACAATGATCAACACCACGATCCAGCCCCGGGTCTGCCGGTAAACCAGATCTGCGGCCTGGGATTGACCGGATCGTCCAAAGTACCACGCCGCCCCGATGAGCCCGCAGATTCCTGCAGATGCGCCGACGGTAGTTGGAATTCCGGCCAGGTAAGAGAGGGAAAAACCCATTAGCCCGGAAAGGGTGTAAATGGTAAACATCCGGTACGTACCGTATGCCATGGTAACCAGGGAGGCGATCTGCCATAATGCCACCATATTGAACAACAGATGGATCAGGCTGGCATGGAGCCAGTTGGCCGCAATCCAGGTCCACCAGATATCCAGAACCGGTAGTTTTACTGCATCGGTTCCTGCGGCACCCATGGCCATCAGGGCAGGGTAGGAGGGGGCAAATGCGGTCATGGGGTCCCATGTAATGATTGCCTGGGCGCCACTGAAAAGCAGGCTGGTCCCATAAATCAGGATATTGGCAAAGATCATTCCCTTGAGGATGAATGAACCGGGAATGACATGGGGTTGTCGCTGCGTCATGGATGAAATAACAGTGATGACGGAAAAGAGTTGATCATTTATTGGATTTCTGGGTCATGTTACTTTGGGATTGATTCTGGGCTTCGTCCCTTTCACTCAGTGAAAACCGGCTTAAGGTGTATTCATCCATGGGACCGGTTTTCTTCCGGATATCTACGAAATCGTCATAGTTTTCAATGAACATATCCAGAATTCGGGGGTCAAACTGCCGGCCCCGTTCTTTTTTCAGGATGTCATAGGTCACATCAAACGGATAGGGGTTTTTATAGGGCCGTTTGGATGTCAGGGCATCGAATGTGTCGGCAATGGCACATATTCTTCCCTCCAGGGGAATGCTTTCTCCTTGAAGGCCGTTTGGATATCCGGTGCCGTCATATTTCTCATGATGATTCAAGGCGATCTGCCGGGCCATCTCCAGGATTTTTGACTTGGACTGGGAAAGCAGGCGTGCCCCGATCAGGGTGTGGGTCTTGATGGTTTCAAATTCAACATGGTTCAGTTTGCCGGGCTTTAAAAGGATTTTATCGGGAATACCGATTTTACCGATATCATGCATGGGAGAGGCATAATAGATGTTGTCGATAAACTCGTCCGAGGCTCCCAGTTTTTCTGCAATCAATGCACAATAGCTGCCGATCCGGACAATGTGATCACCGGTGTCTTCATCCTTGTATTCCGCCGCCATAACCAGGCGGTGGATGGAGTCGATGTAGGATTCTTTCAAAGCATTGTGGGCGTTAGATGCTTCCTGGCGCAGGCACCGTTCCCTGAGGACCCGTGTGATCCTGAGAATCATCTCTTTGGGAGAAAAGGGTTTTTCAACAAAGTCAGACGCACCCAGGGAAACAATTTCATCATACTGGTAGTTTTGAATCTGGCCGGTCATGACGATGACGTCGCACGAGTATTCACCAACGATAATCCGGGCGAGTTCAATTCCGTCCATATGAGGCATGTCAATGTCAGTCAGCACCACGTCGCAATGATGCTGCTTCAGGATATCCAATGCTTTTTGCCCGTCTTCGGCAAAATAGCAGGTATGGGAGGTGGTGGCCATGGTATCCCTGAGCAGGCTCAGTATCAGTGGTTCATCATCCACTATCAGAATGCTGGCATTCATGGGTTCAAGACATTCAGACTCGTTTTTCATTTTTTCAACCTTGGGGTGTTCCGGTGGTTCATCCCTTTGGGGTTATCTTACAGGAAACGGTGACGATCATCCAAAATAATGGGAATTCGCATTTAAAGTCAAGGAAAAATCACTCAGCCGCCGGGGTGTCAAGGGCCAGTGATTTGACCAGCACTTCCTGGATAGACTGGTTGAGCATCTCCTCCACTTTCTTTCTGTCCAGGTTAAACGCTACCTGGTCCAGTGTCATGGACACGGGAATGGTTTTAAGCGTCGCCGTTGCCGGCTCACCCAGGTAAAGGGTCAGGTCGATGACCAGGCCCACATGGGTACGGCCTGCTTTCTTAACAGCAGTATACTCGAGGTCGTTAATCTGTCCGGCCAGAATGTATGTAAAATTCGTGGAGCTTTGCCCCACGCCTTCCGGGGTATGTTCAAACGAGGTCTCCTCAGTATCAAAACCACAGGCTTGAATGTATTGTGAGGTGACGTGCGTCAGGCTCCTTGAGAGATCAAGACCGGTAACAAAAAAGGTTTCCCGGGAGTTATCCAAAAGGGTGCGGTATCCGAGGTATCCCGGTCCCATGTTCTGTCTCTTGTCCTGAAACGGTTCGATGCCAACCCTCCCGGAACGGGTTTTGCTGATGGGATGTTGAAAGTCCAGGTGGATAAATTTCTGGCCGGATGAGGCGCAGCCCCATAGGAACAGAGCCGCTGCGGCCACAAAGATGATAATTGAAAAACCGTTGTTATTTCCGGTCATGTCAGAATCCTGTTAGTTGGGTCGTTGTGTGGAGGGGCGTTTCATATTGTCGATATATTCTTTGACCGCTCCCATGGTCAGCGTAAACATCTTGGTGCCTATCAGTATGGCCATGGCATCATTTTCACTGCCGCATGCCCTGGCAAATGCGGGGCCGATGACCTGGGTCGGGTCTGTGGCCTGTTCCGGGTTATCCTGCATCACCGCCATATAGGCATCCAACCGGTTTTTGAGGATGTCAAAATAGTTGATTTCCTGCCCTGTGGTGGTCTGGGTTAATGTTGAGATCTGTTGAGAAATTTCACGGATACCCATCCAGAATGAATTGGATACCACTGATTTGTCCGGATCGGTCGCGGCCATGTAAAATGAAATTCCCCAGCCGGCAGCCAGGATTTTCAATATGGACAATTCGTATTCCAGGGTGGTCAGGTTCAATTGATGATCTTCAGGGATGGAACCCATCAGTGACTTGAGGTCGGTTCGGTCAATGGCAAAGGTACAAAGATCCTGGGCCATATTATCTGCCTTGGTCTGAGCAGGGTCTGTCTCGTTCTGGGAAGCGTTCATGGGACTGCCTTTTGTTGTTGAATTCATGTAGCAAAAAAATGAATTCTATCATATAATGCCTTATCTTTAACCTGATCACAGAATAAAAGTAAACCACCATATGATCAAGATAAATATTAATTTGTTTGCCACCCTGTCGCCGTACCTTCCTGAAAACAGTGAGGCGTATACCATGGAACCGGACACACGCCTGGATACATTGATCACACGGCTTGGAATTCCCCAAGAGCAGGTCAAGCTGGTTTTTGTTAACGGCAAGAGGCAGGAGCTGTCCTATGTGTTGGATGAAGGTGACCGGGTCGGTGTTTTTCCCCCGGTAGGGGGCGGATAACCATGGAAATTTCGGTTGAGGAGCGGTATCTTCGGAACCTGAATACCCTGTCACCACAGGATCAGAATACCCTTTCCGGAGCGGTCGTCTGTGTGATCGGTCTCGGTGGATTGGGAGGCGGGGTGTGCGAGATGCTCGCCCGTACCGGCGTGGGGCACCTGATCATGGTGGATGGTGATTCATTTGATATCAGCAATCTCAACCGGCAGCTCTTCTGCCAGGAAAGCCTGATCGGACAATCCAAAGCACTGGCTGCACAGAAAAGAATCCAGGCCGTGAACGCAACCGTTAAATGTACTGTACACCAGTCCTGGCTGGATGATTCCAATGTCAACCAGATTCTTGACGGGGCAGATCTGGTTGTGGATTGCCTGGACAGTATATCTGCACGGTTCCTGCTTCAGGCCGGCGCAAGGACGGCGGGTATCCCCCTGGTTTCAGGCGCTATTGCCGGTGTGGCCGGCCAAGTCATTACCATATACCCGGATGATCCGGGATTTGAGTTGATTTATCCTGATGAACCGGCATATCAGGATCCGGAAGGGAAATCACCTGTAAAAAGAGGGGTGGAAACACAGACCGGCAACTTGTCTTTCTGTGCCATGCTGATCAGCGCCATCCAGGTGTCTGAAGCCATCAAGGTTTTGCTGGGCAGCGATCATGTCCTGAGAAACAGATTGCTTATCGTCGATCTGTTCAGGAACAGTTTCGAAACCGTGGAACTGATGTAAACACCAATTACACTGGAGAGGTCTATGTACGAAGAGGCAGCAGCGCTTATCAATCATGCAACCCGGTGCGTCGGGTTCACCGGAGCAGGCATTTCAGTGGAATCGGGTATCCCGCCCTTCAGGGGTGAAAACGGGCTCTGGAACAAGTATGATCCGGAAACCTTTGACATCGGATTTTTCAATGCCTATCCGGAATCATCATGGAAGGCGATTCGAACCATATTCTATGACCTGTTCGGCCGGGTGGAACCCAATACCGCCCATTATGTCTTGGCAGAGATGGAGCAAGCCGGTATGATCAAGGCCGTGATCACCCAGAATGTCGATAATCTGCATTATGATGCCGGCAGCCAGGTGGTTCATGAATTCCATGGATCCTTGAAAAAACTGATCTGCCTGAAATGCAAAAAGAAATACCCGATCCAGGCGGTTGACCTCAAAAAGCTTCCTCCGCCTTGCGGTCACTGCAGCGGCATACTTAAACCGGATGTGATCTTTTTTGGGGAGGCCATCCCGGAACCGGCCAGATCTCTGTCTTTTGCCGAAGCAGACAAAGCAGACTGTTTTATCCTGATCGGAACCACCGGCACCGTAGCACCGGCCAATATGATCCCTCACATGGCCAAACGCAACGGGGCAACAATTATTGAGATCAATACTCATCCCTCGGAATATACGGATGAGATCACCGATGTATATATCCAGGCAGGGGCTGTCGAGGCCATGGAAAAGCTTATGGAAGAGATCGAACGATCATGTTGAACTGTCAGAGTTGACGCCGGGAGGACCTGAATCATGTCGGATTGTTTGTTTTGTAAAATTGTCAATAAAGAAAGTCCTGCTGATTTTATCTATGAAGATGATACCCTGGTGGTATTCAAGGATATCAGACCGGCGGCTCCGGTTCATCTGCTCCTGGTCCCGAAAAAGCATATTCGCTCGGTCAACGATCTGGAAGACGGGGACCGGGATATCCTGGCCGAACTGTTCATGGTTGCAAAGGATATGGCACGGGAGATGGGGGTAGACAGGTCTGGGTACAAATTGTTGTTTAACGTTGAAAAAGGCGGCGGACAGATCATATTCCACCTCCATCTTCACCTGATCGGCGGGTGGAAGAGGTAAGCCGCAAAAGGAAAGGGTCATGGCTGATTTACCCGAAGTTACCCAGGATCCTGGCACAGGAAGTGCTGCAGTATACTTCTGCGGGGATTGTATCTGTTTCATACTTTCCCTCTCTTATGATATGCCCGGTAAAGCATGGGTCCGGACCAATCTGGGACAGGCTGCCATTGCCCGCCGGGAGATCATGGACAGGGTCGAGAGAAATGATATCGCGCTTGAAAAGGGATGGTATGATATCCCGATGACGCCATCCGGCCCGGCCCGGTTTGCCATTACACTTCCTTTGCATGAAGTCGGTCATTTTCAGGCCAAATGCTTTTTCATTCCTGAGGAGAGGAATACACCGGTATGGCCTGCAGGCGATAATACCATTATCAATGTCGAGCCGGCCGGCACCTGCTGCTCAAATATTATTTACAACGCCTTTGTCCGTCAGTTCGGTGATTCAAAAACAGATAACCCGGATGATCCCCAGACCGCGGATATGGTTCAGCGGCTTGATCAGAAGGGGTATACAGTCATTCCCGCTTCCGGTAAATTCCGGGACCTGAAAAAGGAGATCCGGTTCATATTTTCTGATCTGGGTTGCCGGATTCTCCATCTTCTGCCGGTTCACCCCACACCGACCACCTACGCCAGAATGGGACGTTTTGGAAGTCCTTATGCGGCATTGAACTTTACCGATGTGGATCCGGCACTGGCTGAGTTTGATCCGGCTGCAACACCGCTTGAACAGTTTATGGAACTGGCGGATATGGTTCATTACTACAACGGATATCTGTTCATGGATATCGCAATAAACCATACGGGGTGGGCTGCGGCGCTCCATGAAAGCCACCCGGAATGGCTGGTGCGTGAAACAGATGGCGAAATCGTAAGGCCGGAAGCCTGGGGTGTGGTGTGGGCCGACCTGACCCGATTGGACTACAGCCAGAAAGCGCTCTGGCAATATATGGCAGATATGTTTATTCTCTGGTGTCAGCGGGGGGTTGACGGATTCCGGTGCGACGCAGGATACATGATTCCGGTTCAGGCCTGGGAATATATTATTGCCAAGGTAAGGTTTGAACATCCCCAGGCGCTCTTTTTCCTGGAGGGTTTGGGCGGCCCGATACAAACCACCTGTGATATTCTCAACCAGGCCAATTTTAACTGGGCCTATTCCGAGCTTTTCCAGAATTACACTGCCGAGCAGATTGTCCCCTACCTGGAAGAGGTATTTGAGCAGTCCACGCGGTACGGGCAGTTTATCCATTTTGCAGAAACCCATGATAATAATCGCCTGGCCGCTGTTTCAAAAGCGTACGCAAAAATGAGAACTGCATTATGTGCGCTGTTTTCCGTATGCGGCGGTTTCGGCTTTGCCAATGGTGTGGAGTGGTATGCCACCCAGAAAATTGATGTTCATGAATCTCCTTCCCTGAACTGGGGGGCCAGGGACAATCAGGTGGACCATATCAAACGGCTCAACCTGATTTTAAAAGTTCATCCGGCATTTTTCAGCGGCACTGCTCTCCGGTTCATTCCGTCAGGGGCAAAGGAGACCATTATCCTGCACAGGGAGAACAAGCGCTTTGGCAAGCAGGTGATGGTCCTGGTGAACCTGGACTGCGAACACCCGGCACTGGCAACCTGGTCATCCCACAAGACCCCGGGCCTTGATGCCTTGACGGTTGACCTGATTACGGGTGCCCAGGTCAGGATCGGGCAGGAGAATCAACGCTGTTTTATCAACCTGATGCCCGGTGAAGTTCTATCCCTGACGCCTGATCCTGAGGATCTGGAGGCGCTGGAGCCGGAGCACCTTTCCCTCCAGAAAGGGATGCCCCAGCGGGTATATATCCAGAAACTGAAAGCCCAGATGCTTTCGATTTATACCTGGTTCTTTGGATTCAAGGATATGGGGGCATTTGATCCGGACCCGCATATCCTGAAATTTGCCGATGATCCCGTGGAATACATCCGGGAGCTGAACATACAGACCCGGGGCTCAAAAGAATCCCGGGTGGTGGTGTTTGACTGCAGCCGTGACCTCGATCGGGAGGTGATGGTGCCGCCGGATTATTTTCTGATGGTGGTCAGCGATAACAGTTTCAGGGCTCAGATTAAGGATCCGTCTGATTCCGGCCGGCTCTCGTTTGGATACATGGAGGGGTTGCTGCTGAAAAACCAGTCCAGGTATTTCACCATTTTTAATCCGGCCGACAATCATCTGGTGGACCATCGGCAGGTATTGCTGGATCTGAGGATTTTTGATGAAAAAGACCGTACAAAAGCCTGCCGTGTACCGGTACTGATCCTGGCCCATGCTGAAAGAATCAGGATGAATGGCGCATTTGGCCGCAATGAGATCCTCACCTATCCGTCATTAAAGCTTTTAGCCACATCAGCCAGGGGGGGGTATATGCGGGCCCCTGCCTGGTGGGGAAAACTTGAAAGCCGCTATGATGCACTGCTCAGTGCCAATTTAAACCCGGAGCTTCCTGAAAATCGATGGATATTTCTTTCCCGTTATCGGATCTGGTCGGTGTTTCAGGATCATTCCGTGGAATTGTCACTGGATTGCCTGGACACCTTCTATTTTTCATATGACGGGTGCGGTAAATGGGTATTCAATATCCCCACTTCCGAAGGAAAGCATTATACACTGTATCTGTTCCTGATATTCAACCCGGACCACAATCATGTCCGGATGATTATTTCAAGACCGGAACATGATCTGGATGACCCCCTGGGCCTGGAAGCCGCTAAACCGGTGACTATTATTATCAGGCCGGATATCGAGGACCGCAGTTTTCATGATACTGTGAAAGCCTGGCAGGGATCTGAAAGCGCATGGCCCGGAACCGTTGAACCGGAATCCCGTGGGTTTTGCTTCAAACCCGGACCCGGGCGTAAACTCACTGTTCGGGCGTCAGAAGGAGGCTATATCGCCGAGCCTGAGTGGGCGTATATGGTTCATCGGGAATTGGAGGCACAAAGAGGGCTCGATGCAGCGTCTGATCTGTTCAGCCCCGGATATTTCAAGACCCCTGTTAAAGGAACCGGGCAGGTTGTGCTGGATGCCTGGGTCAACGACCCGGAACCGACAAATTTTGATATGGATCCGGATCAGGTGATGTTTAGGGAATGGTCACTGGATAGGGCCCTGGGCAGAAGCCTGGATGCGTTTCTGGTGAAACGGGCAGGGGATTTAAGCGTGATCGCCGGTTATCCATGGTTCCTGGACTGGGGGCGGGACAGCCTTATTTTCTGCAGGTCCTTGATCGAGTTGGAAAGATTCCAGGATGCCAGGGCCGTGTTACGCCTGTTCGGCCGTTTTGAGGAAAACGGCACCCTGCCCAACATGATCTGCGGTGAGGATGCCGCCAACCGGGAGACCTCGGATGCACCCCTGTGGTTCATCGCCTGTGTCAGGGATCTGGTTGAAAGAGAGGCAGATGAAACGTTTCTTGAGTTGGATTTAGGGGGACGCAGCGTCAGGGAGGTTGTTCTATCCATTGGCAAGGCCTTGGTCAACGGCACACCAACAGGTGTGATTGCCGACTCTGACACCGGTCTTCTTTACAGTCCGTCTCACTACACCTGGATGGACACCAATTACCCGGCTGCCACGCCCCGTGAGGGTTACCCTGTTGAGATACAGGCATTGTGGTTTTACGCTGTTGAGTTTTTCAGCCGTATTGATCAGCCCGAAGCCAAGGATGGATGGAACACACTTCTCAAAAAGGTCAGAAAATCCATATTGGACTATTACTATATGGCGTCCAAAGGGTATTTTTCCGACTGCCGCCACAGTCCATCGCCCACCGGTGCGGCCAAAGCCTTACAGGATGACGCGTTACGGCCCAATCAGCTTTTTTTATTTACCCTCGGGGTGATCAAAGATCCGGAAATTACCATTCCCTGTGTGGAAACCTGCATGGAACTTCTGGTCCCTGGCGGGATTAGAAGCCTGTCAAACCGTGAAGTCAGTCTCCCGCTGGCAGTGGCGCACGATGGGGAACTGATCAATGACCCGGTCAGGCCGTATCAGGGAAGATATGAAGGAGATGAGGACCGGTCCCGGAAAAAAGCATACCATAACGGAACAGCCTGGACATGGCCTTTTCCGGTATTTTGTGAAGCATGGGCACGGGTGTTCGGGCCTGAAAGCCATACCACGGTGAGGGCATGGCTTTCCACCGCGGTGGGTTTAATGCGGCAGGGGGCGGCCGGATACCTCCCGGAAATTATGGATGGTGACACCCCGCACCGCCCCCGGGGATGTGATGCCCAGGCCTGGGGATCCAGTGAGTTCATACGGGTGTTCAGACTGCTGACACGGTTGCAGACGGCCTCTTCGTATGGACATGATATCAAAACCTCAAATAATGGATGACTGTTCATCCCGTTGGAAAGAGTCAATGAGAACCATTAAGATTTATAAAGTGTACCCGGCCATACCGGATGCCCTGGAATTTTTAGACTACCTGGCCAGAAACCTGTGGTGGTCCTGGAACCATGAAGCCATCGAATTGTTCAGAAGGATCAACCCGGGATTGTGGGAAGATGTCGGAAAAAATCCGGTGGCGTTTTTGTCCAGGATCTCCCAGCGCCGCTTTGACGAATTGTCAAAGGATGAAAGCTTTATCGGACACCTGAACCGGGTAAAGTCCAAATTTGAGAGAATGTTTTCCTTTCTGCCGCAGATTCAGGATGTGGAACTCGGTCCAAAGGAAACCATTGCCTATTTTTCAATGGAATTCGGTCTCCATGAATCGTTGCCGCTGTTTGCCGGCGGGCTCGGTGTACTGGCCGGTGATCACCTGAAGGCATCATCATGTCTCGGGATACCGCTGACCGGGATCGGGCTCCTCTTCAGCGGCGGATATTTCAGGCAATACCTCGACCATGATGGCTGGCAGCAGGAAACCTATCCCCGGATTGATGTGTTCGATCTACCCGTACAGAAAGCAAAGGACGGATCCGGCTATGATATCATGATCGAGATACCGGGCCCCAGCGGCCTGATCAGGGCTTGTGTCTGGCAGGTGAGGGTGGGCCGTATCCGCCTGTTCCTTTTGGATACCAATCTGCAGGAAAATCCGGACAATATCAGGAATATTACCTCCCGGCTCTATGCGTCTGATTCCCAGATCAGGATTGCCCAGGAAATTCTCTTAGGTGTCGGCGGCATGATGGCGTTGAATGCCATGGATATCTTTCCAAGTGTGTGTCACCTGAATGAGGGACACTGTTCATTCGCCGGCCTGGAGCGTCTATGCATGATTATGGACCGGTATGACGTGGATTTTGAAGGCGCACTGCAGATATCTAAAAGAAGCGGGATTTTTACTACCCACACGCCGGTTCCGGCAGGACACGATGAATTTGCACAGGAGCTGGTGATCCCCTACCTTAAACCCTATGCCGAAAAATACGCCACATCGGTTGAGAACATCCTCTCGTGGGGAAAACCCCATTCCGGTCTCCAGCATGGCACCGAAAAAACAAGCAAATTTTCCATGTTCAGTCTTGGGGTGAAGTTTTCAGGGTATATCAATGGGGTGAGCCGGCTTCACGGCCAGGTGGCCAGATCCATGTGGGCAGATATCTGGCCGGGCCGCTATGTTGAAGAGATTCCCATCTCACATGTCACCAATGGTGTTCATATCCTGTCATATATCTCGAGGCAGAAGGCTGCCCTGTTCGAGCGTCATGTGGCATCAGACTGGGGCAACCGCCTGAGCAACTTCAACCTGATTTCCCGTATAGACAATATCGAAGATACCGACTTGTGGCATGTTCATGAACTGGATCGATCCCGGCTGATTAAGAAGTGCCGGGAATCCCTGCTCAAACAATATGAACGCCGCAACGCACCGCGGCATATCCTGGATGAAGTGATCACCGTCCTGGATCATAATGTGCTGACCATCTGTTTTGCCCGGCGGTTTGCCACCTATAAACGGGCGGGGCTCCTGTTCAAGGATCCCCAGCGGCTGATCAAATTGATCACCTCCCCGGACCGGCCCATCCAGCTTGTCTTTGCAGGGAAGGCTCACCCCAATGATCATGAAGGCAAGGATATCATCCGCAGTATTCTGGAGTTTGCCCAGATTCCGGAGGTCCGGCACCGTGTGGTGTTTATTGAGGATTATGACATCAATATTGCGAGATATCTGGTTCAAGGGTGTGATATCTGGCTCAATACTCCGAGAAGACCCAACGAGGCCTGTGGGACTTCAGGGATGAAAGCCGCTGTTAACGGGGGATTGAACCTGTCTATCCTGGATGGCTGGTGGTGCGAGGGATATGGCCAAAACCGCGGGTGGGCCATCGGGAACGGTGATGTTCACGAAGATCATGATTACCAGGACCGGGTGGAGAGCCAGGCCCTTTACAATATCCTGGAAGATGATGTGATTCCCTGTTTCTACGACAGAAAACGGGGCAACCCGCCGGAGAAATGGCTCTCCATGATGAAAGAGACCATGAAAATGGCGATCCGGGATTTCTCAAGCGACCGCATGGTCAGAGAATACACCTCTAGATTTTACATTCCGTCCGTCAGGAACTTCAGGTCGCTCTGCAAGGATACCTCTATCAAGGCAAATGAGATGGCACTAACTGAAAAGCGCCTGCAGGCCCTTTGGAAGAATATTCATCTATATCCCCCGGAACTTGCCACTGACGGAGATTTTCTGGTGGGTGACACATTCAGGATCACCCTGAAGATCTACCTGGGAGAATTGACTCCTGAAGAGGTTGAGGTTCAGATCTATCACGGCCGGATCAAGTCGTCGGACCGCATTGAAGGCAGCCGGGCCGAGTCCATGTGGCTCCAGAAGGACATGGGGGAGGGGACATATATCTATGCCTGTACCATCACCTGTGCCGATTCCGGCCGGTTCGGTTATATTGCCCGGGCCATTCCAAAAGGGGATGAGGTTTTAAAGAACTGTCCAGGGTTGATCACCTGGTCCAATTGAGGCTGTTATGACAAAAAAACCGCGCATACTGATTGTCACCCCGGAGGTGACTTACCTGCCCGAGGAGATGGGCAGCCTGTCTGATTTTTCAGCCAAAGCCGGGGGATTGGCCGACGTATCTGCCGCCTTGATATCGGAATTGTTCGATTTAAGGTGTGACGTTCATGTGGCACTTCCCGATTACCGGTCCATTTTCAAGGGGTATGTACCGGACCTGTTCATAAAAGAGCTGGACCGCATCCGGGAACGTCTGGATGATGAACGGATCCACCTGGCCGAGGACCGGGCGTTTTATTATCTGGATCGTGTATACTCGGGTTATTCGGAAAAGGACCTGAAGGTATCCCTGGCCTTCCAGCGAGAGGTGATGAACCATATCATCCCGCGGGTCAGCCCTGATATCATTCACTGCAACGACTGGATGACCGGACTGATTCCATCCATGGCCAAACAGCTGGGCATCCCCTGCCTGTTTACCATCCACAACATCCACACCACCACCTCGACCATGGCGGAAATCGAAGACCGGGGAATTGATGCGGCAGCGTTCTGGCAATATCTGTTCTTTACCCGTCCGCCCCACAATTACGAGGAAAGCCGGGAATCCAACACGGTGGACTTTCTGACTTCAGGGATATTTGCGGCCCACTATGTCAATACCGTGAGCCCCACTTTTCTCAAAGAGGTGGTTGAAAACCAGCACCATTTTGTCAAGTACTGTATTAAAAACGAGCTGAAAAATAAGGTGGATGCCGGGTGCGCCACCGGTATCCTCAATGCGCCGGAACCGGAATTCAATCCCACGGTGGATGACATGATCCGAGTGAATTACGGCCCTAAAAACCATCGGTTTAAAAAAAGAGAGAATAAGGAATATCTCCAGAAAACCCTTGAACTGGAAGTCGATCCTGATGCGCCGTTGTTTTTCTGGCCGTCACGCATGGATCCGGTCCAGAAAGGGTGCCAGATCATGGCCGAGAGCCTGTACCGCATGGTGTCGAAATACTGGGCGGACAAACTCCAGGTGGTGTTCGTTGCCAGCGGAGAGTACCAGAGGCATTTTCACGACATTGTTCAGTGGCATGGGTTTCACCAACGGGTCAGCATATGCAATTTTAATGAAAGTTTGTCCCACCAGTCCTATGCCGCATCTGACTTTTTATTCATGCCCTCCTCTTTTGAACCCTGCGGTCTGCCGCAGATGATCGGGGGTATTTACGGCACCCTGCCCATTGTCCACGACACCGGAGGCCTGCATGATACGATTCGTCAGCTGGACCTTGTAACCCATACCGGTAACGGTTTCCTGTTCAACATCCACGATGCCGAGGGGTTGCTGTGGGCCACTGACCAGGCCATGGCGTTCTACCGGATGGATCCGGACTTCAAGGAGAAAGAGATCAACCGGATCATGATTGAAAGCGTGCTGCAGTTCAACCATACGGAATGTGCCCAAAACTATATCGAGCTGTATGAAAAGATGCTCCAAAGGCCTTTCATTGTCTGATTCCAACATAGATGCCTCCCCTCTGGGTGATCCATGGCTTGACCCGTTCAGAAAGATTATTGGGCAACGGGGACGCCGGATCAAACAGGATGAGCAGAAGATCCTGGAAACCGCCGGATCCTTATATGCGTTCAGTGATTATCATGACTATTTCGGCCTGCATCTCAAAACGGATCACTGGGTGTTCAGGGAGTGGGCCCCTCATGCCGAAAAGGTATTCATCATCGGAGAGGATACCGGCTGGACTGCCGGGAACAGGTTTGAGCTTGAGCGGATATCTGCGGAGGGTGTTTTTGAGGGCCGGTTCCCCCTTGAGGCGTTCTGGCATGAAAAGCTTTACCGGCTCAAGATTGTCTGGCCGGGCGGAGAAGGGGACCGGATTCCAACCGCGGCCCGGCGGGTGGTTCAGGACAACGAGACCCTGATATTCAATACTCAGGTCTGGCATCCCCCGTCACCCTACCGGTTTGTTCATGACCGGGCCGGTGTGATCGAGGAGCCCCTTCTGATCTATGAAGCCCATACCGGCATGGCCCTTGAAGAGGGCAGGGTGGGAACCTACCAGGAGTTCAGGGATCACATCCTGCCGAAGATCAAGGGTGCCGGTTATAATGCCCTCCAGCTGATGGCTGTGGCAGAACACCCCTATTACGGCTCTTTTGGCTATCATGTCTCCAGCTTTTTTGCCCCGTCCTCACGGTTCGGTACCCCGGATGAGTTCAAAGCCCTGGTTGACCAGGCCCACGATCTCGGGATTCGCGTGCTGATCGATATTGTTCATTCCCATGCCGTCAGCAACGAGGTGGAAGGCCTTTCCCGTTTTGACGGGTCACTGGATCAATTTTTCTATCCATCCCGGGAAGGATTTCACCCTTTGTGGGATTCCAGGTGTTTTGATTATTCCAAACCCATGGTGATACGGTTTTTACTGTCCAATTTGCGGTATTGGCTCGAGGAGTTCCGGGTGGACGGGTTCCGGTTTGACGGCATCACTTCGATGATCTACAGGGACCATGGACTCAATCGGGCATTCGCCGGATATGAGGATTATTATCGTGATGATGTCAGGATGGAAGCACTGTCTTATCTGTACCTGGCAAACCGGCTGGTTCATGATATGGTGCCGAGTGCCTTGACTATTGCTGAGGATATGAGCGGTTATCCCGGACTGGCCTCTTCAGACCCGGAGGGGGGAATCGGATTTGACTACCGATTCTCCATGGGGGTCCCGGATCTTTGGATCAAACTGCTCAAAGAGGTTCGGGACGAAAACTGGCCCCTGGGCTTTCTCTGGCACGAGTTAACCACGAGACGCACGGAAGAGCAGAGCATCTCCTACGCCGAATGTCACGACCAGGCTCTGGTGGGGGACCAGACCATCATGATGCGGCTGATGGGGTCGGATATGTATACGGCCATGTCCAGGCAGCATGCCAATCTCAAAACGGACAGGGGACTGGCGTTGCACAAGATAATCCGGTTGATTACTGCGGCTACGGCCGGATCAGGATATCTCAATTTCATGGGAAATGAATTCGGTCACCCCGAGTGGATCGATTTCCCATCAAATACCAACAACTGGTCCTTTGATTATGCCCGCCGTCAGTGGTCTCTGAAATACAATCCCGACCTGCACTTTATGGACCTTTACGCGTTTGACCGGGCCATGATCACATTGATCACGGAATTCGCTCTTTTGGACGGCAGCATACCGAATCTGCTTCACCTGCACCAGTCCGATCAGGTGATCGCATTTGACCGGCGGTCCTTGATCTTTGCGTTTAATTTAAATCCGTTTGTATCGTTTACCGACTATCAGTTTGACGCACCTGCAGGACGTTACCGCTTGATCCTGGATACGGATGAACCCCGGTTCGGCGGTCAAAACCGGCTGGCGGGACAACAGGATCATTTTACCTTGTACGATCCTCAAAAATACGGTTCAGGAAACATGATCAGTTTGTATCTGCCTGCCAGAACTGCTATGGTGCTTGCAAAAATCGATTGAACCCAATTGTGAGGAATGGAAGGATATGCAGACAGACAAGGTAATTGATTATATTGTAGACTGGCTTGGGACATATGCTAAGGATTCAGGTCTGAACGGATTTGTTGTCGGGGTATCCGGCGGTATTGATTCTGCAGTGACCTCCACGCTGTGCGCTAAAACCGGCATGGAGACGCTGGCATTGAACATGCCCATCTACCAGGCCGAGGACCAATATGCCCGCTCAAGCGCGCATATTGCATGGCTGGAGAGCGCATTTGAAAATGTCAAAGGCCATCATGTTGACCTGTCGCCGCTCCTGGATGCGGTCTCCACATGCTTTTCTAAAGCGATCCAGGATGACCTGACCATGGCCAATACCCGGTCCAGACTCCGGATGGTCACCCTGTATGCCCATGCGACCCACCACCGGATGCTGGTTGCCGGGACCGGGAACAAGGTGGAAGATTTCGGCGTGGGATTCTATACCAAACACGGAGATGGCGGCGTGGACATTTCACCGATTGCCGACCTGGTGAAATCAGAGGTGTATGAACTTGCAAAAGCGCTTGGGATCATGGAGGATATCCAGAACGCCGCACCCACTGACGGGCTGTTTGAAGACAACCGCACGGATGAAGGTCAGATCGGCGCCTCCTATCCGGAGCTGGAATGGGCCATGGGATTTGACGGAGATCCAGGTGCACTAACGGGCCGTGAAAAACAGGTCATGGAAATCTATACCCGGTTCAACCGGACCAACCGCCACAAAATGGAACCCATTCCGGTCTGTATCATCCCTGACAGCTTAAGGGATTAGCTGCTTATACCTCCCGGTCTTTTTGGGACACCTTGAATCCGGAAATCAGGTCTGAGAGATTGATAGACAGGTCCAAAAGCGACTGGGAACTTTGATTCACCTTCAGGCTGCTTTCTGAAATATATCCGGAGGACTTGCTCACATCTGCAACATTGCCGGCGATCCCTTCGGCTTTCTGGGAGGTGTTGGCGACACTTTCATTGACCTCATTCAGACCTGCAGACGCCTGGATGATGTTCTGGGTGATCTCTTCCGTTGTCGCGGACTGCTGCTCCACTGCATCGGCAATATTGGTTACAATACTGTTTACATTGTCGATCACCCCGGATACCGATTGAATATCCTTGACACTTTGTGAGGTGGAATTCTGGATGGCCAGGACCTTGGTTTTTATGTCCTCTGTGGCCTGGGCGGTTTGATTGGCCAGATCCTTGATTTCAGAGGCAACAACGGCAAATCCCTTACCGGCCTCACCTGCCCGCGCAGCCTCGATGGTGGCATTCAGGGCCAGCAGGTTGGTCTGTTCCGAGATTTCAGATATCACACCGGTCACACGGCTGATTTCTTCGGTTGCCGAGCCCAGCTCATCGATCCGGTTGGATGCTTCATGGGCTTTAGATACGGCTTCGCTGGTCACGGTGCGGCCCTGTTCTGAATTCTGGGCAATACTGGTGATGGAGGAGTTGAGCTGTTCCGCGGCCGTGGATACCATATTGATATTGGTACTGGCCTGCTCCACTGCTGCGGCAACCGAGTTCATGTTCAGGCTCATGTCGTCTGCATCCTTGGCCAGATCACCGGATCGGGTATTCATTTCATCCGCACTGTCAGACATGGTGCGAGCCAGTCCGGACAGTTCGGATGACGAATTTTTAACGGTATCCGCGTTTTGCATGACATCCGAGATAATCGATTCAAGCTTTTCGATAAAAGAGTTGAACCACAGTCCAAGCTGACTGATTTCATCCTTGGATTTCACTTCAAGCCGTTTGGTCAGGTCACCTTCACCCTGGGCAATATCCTTGAGGCTGTCGCATACCACATTTACCGGCCGGACGACGAGAAGCTGGATGGTAATCAGTATGCAGACGGCGAGAATGAGAATGGTCACCACCGCAATAATGGAGAGCATGTTGCGCATCCGCTTGGCAGGGGCGGTTAATTCCTGGACGGTCGCACCTACGCCGATGATCCAGGAGGTGCTGTCAAGGGAGGTAAAGCTGACAATGGTCTCTTTACCCTCCCATGGATACTGTGTAAATCCTTTTTTCTCTTTAATCATCAGCTTGCCGTAATCCTGGTCGGCCAGGTTGAAGCTCATCACCTGCTTTTTATCCGGATGGTACAGCATCATCCCGTTGGCATCTGCTAAAAATGAGGTCCCCTGGGTGCCCATTTTAACCGGTTTGATGATCTGGTCTCCAAGGGGAGCGATCATGATGTCTGCCAACAACACCCCGCTGATCTGTTTGTTCATCAGAACCGGAACGGCTATGGAAAACACGACCTGACCGGAAATCGGGCTTTTAAACGGAGAGGACACTGCCATATCCCCCTCCTTGGCCTTCCGGTAGTAATCGGTGTCAGCAAGTGCACGGTCAGCTGAGGCCCCTTCAATGTTTGACGCGATCACCTGGCCCGTCAGGTCTGCAATGGCCACCTGCTCAAGATAGGGTTTGTTGGACATATAATTGGTAAAGAACTTGGAGGCTTTTTCTCTCAAGCCTTTGTATTTCGTTGCTTTTTGAATATCCTTGAATTCGGCAAGCTTCTGGGTTTCGGCCGATAACTGATCCAGGCGGTCGCTGAAACGGATCTGGATAGAAAGGCTTTTATCGGCCATCTGCTCCTTGGACAGTTTAAAAATGGTTTTATTCAGTGAAAAAAAGGATATGTAGGTCGATATCACCACGCTGAGTGCAATCAGCAGAACGATGGGGACCAGAATTTTTGACTTTAGGTTCATTTTTTTACTCCAGGGCCTTGGGCCTTAATTATTCAAGTATCTAAAACGTGCCTGCTGATTCTGGATTGAATTCAGCAAAAAGTCAAATTATTTCATTGGTTTTTTATGACACCATTTGTTCCAGGCAGTTTTAAGCAATTCTCCTTGCAAAACCAGTCAGTTTTCTTTACATTTTAGGGTGTTTATTATCCATAGATTACCTTTTTGGAGGGAAGTATGCTCAACAAAGTAAGTCTGGCTAAGAAAATCACCGGTGGGTTCTTGATTATTTTAATATTACTCATCCTGCTCGCTTTTGTCGGCAGGGTCGGACTGAACCAGGTGGTAGTCAAAGTCAAGGCGGCAAATCAGTATGAGGCGCTGGTCAGCCATATTTTAACTGCCAGACAGAATGAAAAGAGTTTTATCCTTAACCAGTCTGACGATGCTGTGAAGACGGTTGAAAGAGAGATTGTCGATTTAAAAAGCCTGGGTAAGGAGATTCAGGCCAATGCTGACTCAGAGGATACCCGGAACCAGATTGCAGATATCTTGAAGCTGTCCGGGCAATATGAAAAGGCCTTTTCCGACTATGTGTCCCTGGCCCGGAATAAGGATACGCTGATGGCTGAAATGAACCAGAAAGCCAGCACAGCCCTCGAAATCACATCAAACATCAGGGATGATCAAAAGCAGAAATATGACTCGCTCCGTGATGAGAGTGAAACCCGGATCGGTACCTTGAGAACCCGGGTCGCATATGCCGCAAAGATCAATGAAGCCTATCTGGTAGCCACGGGGTATCGAAGAGCATTAACCGAGATCAATATCGAGGAAAAGCCGTCTGTCCTGGTGGAATGGAAAATGCGGCACAAGGATCTCACCAATACCTGCAACGAGGTTGCTTCTCTTCTGGAGGATGATACATCCAAAAAGGGACTGGATAACATTCTGACAACCCAGAAAGATATCATGGAAAAGGCCCAGGCATTTTTTGCTGATAAAACCGACGAGAATAACCTGGCCGTCATCAAGGCGGCCAAGGCATTTCAGCGCAGGGTGATCAATTTCCAGCAGGAGATGCAGGAGCAGCTGGAATTCTATGTGGAGGACGTCCAGATCTTCTCCGGGCAGATGATGGACCTGTCATCCGGGGCGGACCAGATTGCAAAAGTATTGCTCAACACGCGTATTCTTGAAAAAGAGTATATCCGGACTGAAGATGAACGCATTTTTAAAACCATCACTGAAAGTATTTCCTCCATAGACGGGATCATTACTGAAATCAAGGAAAATATTGATGATGAGGATAAAACCAAGCCTTTGGAAGGCATCCAGGAGGCGGTGAAAAACTACCTGACATCTTTTACCAGCTATGCTGATATGATGAAAAATCAGCAGACCGTCAGCACTGAAATGGAATCCAGTGCCGGAAATATCCAGACCATCTGCTCGGCAGGCAAGGAGTCCCAGCAGGCCGGTATGCAGAAACAGATCAGCAACTCCCAGTTCCTGATCCTTGCGGGAAGTATACTGGCGCTGGTTGCCGGATGTGTGATCGCGTTTATTCTGACCCGGATGATTCTGACCCCGATTAAAAAGGTCTTGTTTGCCTTAAAGGATATTGCACAAGGTGACGGTGACCTTACCCAGAGAATCGAGATCAGGACCCGGGATGAGATCGGGCAACTGGCAGAGTCCTTTAACGCGTTTGTGGCCAAGTTGAATTCGATTATCGTGGATATCGGTGTGAATTCCGAAACCGTTACCGCAGCATCAGGGGAACTGCTGGTGGTCTCCGAGCAGATGTCTGAAGAAGCGGATGATCTGAACTCACGTTCCAATTCGGTTGCGGCAGCGGCCGAAGAGATGAGTGCCAATATGAATTCCGTGGCAGCGGCCAGTGAAGAGGCCTCTACCAATGTGGGCATGGTTTCGGACAGCGCTGGTCAGATGAAGGTGACACTCAACGAAGTGGCAGTCAATTGTGACAAGGCCAGGGAGATCTCTGAGAATGCCGCCCAGCAGGTCCGGCATGCTTCGGAACGCGTCGGGCTGTTGGGAGATGCTGCCAGGGAAATCTCACAGGTGACCGAAGTGATCACTGAAATTGCCGAGCAGACCAACCTTCTTGCACTCAATGCCACCATTGAGGCTGCAAGGGCAGGTGAAGCAGGCCGGGGATTTGCTGTGGTCGCCTCCGAGATCAAGGGCCTTGCCAATCAGACCGCCAATGCGACATTGGATATCCGCGAGAAAATTTCTGGGATACAGCATTCAACCGACGATACCGTAGGTGATGTTGAAAAGATCACCGGTGTGATTTCGGATGTAACAGAGATTGTGAACACCATTGCGGCTGCCATTGATGAGCAGTCTGCCTCTGCCTCCGAGGTGGCCACGAACATTGATCAGGCATCTGCAGGCATTGCAGAGGTCAATGAGAATGTGGCCCAGAGCTCTCAGGTGTCTTCGGAGATTGCACAGGATATTTCCCAGGTCAATACGGTTGCAGAGGAGATCAGCCAGAAAGGCGTTCAGATGAACCGGAGCGCACAGGACCTGTCCAAGCTTTCATCCAAACTCAGGGACATGATCAGTATTTTCAAGGTATCCATCGAGGAAGCAGATATCGATGATCCCAACGACCTTAATGAGGAGGATATACCGGATCTCATGGCGTGGGGACCCAAACTGGAAACCGGAATCGATGAGATTGACAGCCAGCATCAAACCCTGGTTCGCCTGGTGAACCAGCTCCATCGGGCCATGAAGCTCAAGCACGGGGCATTGGAATCCGGCAAGGTGCTGTCAGAACTGGCGGACTACACTGTCCAGCACTTTGCCCATGAAGAGGAGTTGTTTGACAAGTATGGGTATCCGGAAACCGGCTCACACAAGGAGATCCATGAAAATCTGGTGGCCAAGGTTCTTGAGTTTCAAAAGGAGTTCAAATCCGGCAGTGCGTCCCTGTCCATGGAACTCATGGATTTTCTCACCAGTTGGCTCAGGTCCCATATCATGGAAGTGGATATGGCCTATGTCCCGTATTTAAAGGAAAAGTTAGGATCTGATAATGCGTCGAAATAAGGGTTGACATGCAGGGGATTCATCTGTACAAAGAACCCAAGATTGAGATAAATAACGATATCGGTAACTAACTATCGAGCAATAAATATCATGAACCACAGTTTAGCACAGAGAATCAGCATTTTTAGTTTTGGACGTTTCTTTTTCTTTTTTAGGAACGTCCGTCCGGTTTCGTGACTAAGATTTAGTTAAACGAACCCCGGGTGGACATCAGGCCACCCGGGGTTTTTTAGTTTTTGGCCCTGGGAATTTCCCAGGGCCTTTTTTATTTTATGGGCAGTTTAACTTTTAAGGAGAATTAAAATGATACTGGTATTGAAAAAGGAGATTACACCAAACCAGAAAAATGTAATCAAGAATATGTTGTCGGATCATGGCTGCATTACCCGGGAAATAACCGATGCGGGAAAAAACGTGATCGGCGTGATCGGAAAATGCGGCCTTGACATGGAGGATTGCCGGCAACTTGAAGGTGTTGAAAAGGTGCTGCCGATTTCTACGGCGCACAAACTGGTGTCCCGGGAGCTGAAAAGCGAGGACACCATCGTCCGTGTGGGGAACGTGTCCATCGGCGGAGATAAGATCGCCGTCATAGCAGGTCCCTGCGCCATTGAGAGCCGGGAACAGGCCATGACCATCGCAAAGGAGGTCAAGAAATACGGGGCGGTATTGTTCCGGGGGGGCGCGTATAAACCCCGATCATCACCCTACTCATTCCAGGGGCTTGAAGAGGAGGGGTTAAAGATCCTGGCCCAGGTCCGGGAGGAAGTCGGGCTGGGTGTCGTTACGGAAATCACTTCACCGGCCCAGGCCGATCTGATGATGAAATATGTGGATGTGGTCCAGATTGGTGCCCGGAATATGCAGAATTTTGAGCTGCTCAAATGTGTGGGCCGCATGGGAAAGCCTGTGGTACTCAAAAGAGGGTTGGCCTCTACAATTCAGGAATGGCTGATGTCTGCCGAATACATTGCCGCCGAGGGCAACAATAACGTGATCCTTTGTGAGCGGGGTATCCGGACCTTTGAGCCTTACACACGCAACACCCTGGACCTGTCCGCCATCCCAGTGCTTAAAAAACTGACCCACCTGCCCATTGTCATCGATCCCAGCCATGCCACCGGGATTCGTGAAAAGGTCAGCCCCATGGCCCGGGCGGCTGTGGCCGCAGGCGCTGACGCGTTGATGATCGAGGTGCACCACAATCCGGACGAAGCCCTGTCGGACGGCCCCCAGTCCCTGTACCCCGAACAGTTTGGCGAACTCACCCGTGATCTGTATGTCATTGCACCGGTGGTGGGTAAGCAACTGGATTTTGATTATTTGAGGAAAAACGGTTCACCGTCTGCAGCACCTGAAGGTTCAGGAAGAAACCGGGTGGCGTTTATTGGTGAATACGGTGCATACAGTCACAAGGCAAGCCAGGGATATTTTTCAGATGAGGTGGAAGCGGTCCCCATGAGTACATTCCGGGCGATCTTCAAGGCCGTCGAAGACAACCGGGTGGAATATGGCATTGTCCCGCTGGAAAACACCCTGTCCGGATCTATCCATGAAAACTACGATCTGCTCCAGTCCCATGATCTCCATATTGTCGGTGAAACCACTCTCCGGGTGAAGCACCACCTGATCGCACATGAGAACACGGACATTAGTGGGATTAAGAGAATTTTAGCACCACCGCCGGCGTTCTCACAATGCAGGAACTACCTGGACCAGTATCCGGACATCGAACTGGTACCTGTCCAGGCCACTGCCAGCGCGGTCAAACAGGTCAAGGAATCCGGTGACAGGGAGGCTGCTGCCATTGGTTCCTCCATGGCGGCAGATATTTTCGGGATGATGGTCCTTGAGGAAGCCATCGAGGACAATCCCAGGAATTATACCCGGTTTGCCATTGTCTCGAAAACTGCAGCACCGGTGGAGGAGGCCACAAAATCCTGTCTTATTTTTTCTACCGGGAACAAGCCGGGTGCGTTGTTTGAGGTGATGAAGATATTCAACGATTACCAGATCAACCTGGTCAAGCTCGAATCCCGGCCCATCATGGGAAAACCCTGGGAATACATGTTTTACATTGAGCTTGAAGCGGACATTGACAGCAGCAGTCTTTCAGACATGAAGGCCGGCATCATGGAAAAAGCTGAGATCTTCAGGATCCTGGGCCGGTATTAACCCCTGAACTTTTAAGGAGAAGCGTCGTGGACAAAGAACAGATCGAGACACTGGTTCAGTCGTATGTTAAATCATACAACCGGTTTGATATTGCCGGGATGCTTAAATCGATTCATCCGGAGATCTGTTTTAAGAATATCTCGGGTGATGCAGTAACCGCCTCGGCCAACGGGGTGCACGCGTTTGAAGCCTTGGCCGAAAAGGCTGCCGCAGTTTTCCAGGAAAGGAGCCAGACCATCCGATCCATTGACATTCAAGGCAGGACCGCCAGGGTCGGGATCGACTACAGGGGGATACTG
>QZLA01000335.1 GCA_004796375.1 Desulfobacteraceae bacterium | reverse complement strand
GGAAGAGGTAGAGACCGTTTTTTAATTGTTCCAGATAGGAGAGAGCATGGATCTGACGAGACGACATTTTTTTAAAATCATGGGGGCGGCCGGGGCCGGTGTGACTTCCGGAGCCTCATCCGCCGGTGCATGGGAGTCAAAAGCACCGCCCGACCCTTTCGGATGCCTGGTGGATCTGACGCGCTGTATCGGGTGCCGTAAGTGTGAGCACGCCTGTGCAGAGGTAAGTGGGCTGCCAACGCCTGAGCGGCCGGACTGTCAGTGCACGATTTTTGAAAGGAACCGGCGGCCGGATGACACGGCCTATACGGTGGTCAACCGGTATTTTACGGGTAAACTGGACCGGTATGACAAGCCCGAACCCACCTTTGCCAAGATCCAGTGCATGCACTGTCAGGACCCGGCCTGCGTGTCCGCCTGCATTGTGGGGGCCCTGACCAAGGATGACACCGGCGCCGTGCGGTATGATGTCACCAAATGCATCGGCTGCCGGTACTGTATGGTGGCCTGTCCCTTTGAAATCCCGGCCTACGAGTATCATGATCCCATGACCCCGAGAGTGATGAAGTGCACCTTCTGCTATGACCGTATTTCAAAGGAAAGGGGCCTGCCCGGCTGTGCGACGATCTGTCCGACCGAAGCCATTACTTTTGGAAAGCGAATGGTCCTGCTCGAGGTTGCGAGAAAAAGAGTGGCGGACAATCCTGCCAAGTACCTGAATCATATCTACGGGGAAAAGGAGGTTGGCGGCACCTCCTGGCTGTATATTTCAGGCATACCGTTCGAGCAGGTTAACCTGCCCGCACTGCCGGACAACCCCTCTCCGAAGCTTTCGGAAACCATTCAGCACTCGCTGTTCAGCTACCTGTGGTCACCCATCGCCCTGTTTGCCGCACTGGGAGTGTTCAGGATCGGTTCCGGCACGCAGGACAACGCACAGGAAAAAGGAGGTGAATAATGGAACATGCTTCACATCCCCTGCGCCAATCCTTCTGGACACCGGGGGTTCTGGTTATGCTGGCATTTATGATTGCCGGGGCCGTAGCCGTCACTGCCCGGTTCACCCACGGGATCGGATACGTCACCAACCTGAGTAATGCCAGGCCCTGGGGCCTCTGGGTCGGCGTGGATGTGGCCACTGGTGTGGCCCTGGCTGCCGGTGGGTTTACCACGGCAGCCCTGGCTCACATATTCGGGCGCCACACCTATGAACCGGTGACCCGGCCGGCCCTGTTGACCGCCATGCTGGGCTACACCTTTGTTGTCATGGGACTCCTGGTAGATATCGGACGGTCCTGGGCCATCTGGAAACCCATGTTCAACTGGAATACCAACTCAGTCCTGTTTGAAGTGGCCATGTGCGTGATGATCTATCTGAACGTGCTGTATATTGAATTTTTCCCGATCGTGGCCGAGCAGTTCAAGGGCCGGGTGAATCTACCTGGGATCCTGTCCGGGCTCAATCCGCTGATTGATGCTGTCCTGAAGATCGGGGACGCTGTTTTGGCTAAAATCATGTGGATATTCATCATTTTAGGGGTGGTGCTGTCCTGTATGCACCAATCCAGCCTGGGGTCCCTGATGCTGGTGGCTCCCACCAAACTGCATCCCTTGTGGTATACCCCGATCCTGCCGCTGCTGTTTCTGACATCAGCCGTTGCCGTGGGGTATCCCATGGTGGTGTTGGAGACCACCATTGCCACATCATCATTCAAGCTGGATTCCGAGATGAGTATCCTGACACCCCTGACCCGGTTTACCATTTTTTTACTGGGCACGTATATGGTGCTCAAAATCGGAGATATGATGGTCAGAGGGACATATGTTTATCTATTGGACGGAACCTATCAGACCAATTCATTTGTCGTGGAAGTGCTGTTTGGGATCATCATTCCCTGGCTGATGCTGTTGTCACCTTCCATCCGCGGTTCCAGAAAAGGCATATTTACGGTGGCCGTACTGATCGTCGGCGGGGTGGCTTTGAACCGGATCAATGTGTTTATCGTCGGTTACAAGCCGCCTCTGGCTGAATCCGGATATTTCCCTGCGCCCGGAGAAATGCTGGTGACACTCGGCCTGATCGCGACACTGATGTTCATTTACCGGTTTCTGGTGACCTATCTGCCGGTGTTACAGGGTTCAAAGGAGGGTTCCCAATGATAAAGAAAGTAATTCTTTTCGCCTTGATGGGGCTGCTGACAACGGCGTGGTGTACCGCCAATGTCTGGAAGGCCCCGGATCAGGAAAAGGCAAAGGAGCGGGCCAAAGAGGTGGTGCCGTTTATCAAGGAGTATAAGGATGACTGCCGGATCAACCGGCGGATCTGTTTAACAGATGCCGGAATTGATCTGGATGATGTCCAGGATGTCTATTTTCTGCTGGACAGTCCGATTATCAAAGACCGGGAAGATCATTACGAGCCGGTGCGGTTCGCCCACAAGCGGCATGCGGCTCTGGCCAATGACTGCAGCAGGTGCCACCACTTCCGGCCCAAGGATGAAAATGCCCTGGAAACCACCCGCTGTTCGGCCTGTCATCAGGATTCATTCAACCCGGATCACCCTGAACGGATCGGATTAAAGGCCGCCTATCATCAGCAGTGCATCCAGTGCCATAAAGATGAGGCCAAAGGGCCTGTTGACTGCAAAGGCTGTCATTTGCAGCATGTCCCCAGCCACAGGGAGCTGGTCAAGCTGCCGGACAACCCGGACCCGTTTCAGGTGACCAGGGAATGCCTGCGCTGCCATGACGAACAGGGTGAGGATATGCTCAAGACCGCCCACTGGCTGTGGAAGGGGCCCTCCCCTTATACCACCGGGCACCGCAAGGATATTCTTCACGGCAAGGGCACGACGGCCCTGAACAATTACTGAATCAGTCCGATCAGCAACGAGGCTCGTTGCACAAGCTGCCATGCCGGTTACGGTTGGAAAGATTCATCATTTGATTTTACAGATAAAGGAAAAATTGACTGCCTGGTGTGCCATGATACCACGGGCAAATACAAGAAACACCCGCCGGGCGCGGGCATGCCCAAAAAAGAGGTGGATTTGAAGGCCGTGGCCCAGAATGTGGGCCACTCAAGCCGGGCCACCTGCGGGGCCTGCCATTTCAACGGCGGCGGCGGGGATGCCATAAAACATGCCGACATGTCCCGGCAGCTGCTCAAACCGGACCGGAACTGTGACGTTCACATGGGCGGGTATGATTTTACCTGTACTGAATGCCACAAGACCCGGAATCATAAAATCGCGGGCAGAAGCTCGTCCGTACCGGTGGCAGAAGGCCCGGTTTCCTGCCAGCAGTGTCATGGGGAAGCCCCCCACTACAGCGGGGGACTTCTCGATCATCACCTGAACACCCATTCCAGGACACTGGATTGCAATGTCTGCCATGCACCGGTATTTGCCAAGTGCAAACCCACCAAAACCTGGTGGGACTGGTCAACAGCCGGAGACAAGACACGCAAGGTTAAAAAGGATAAGTACGGTAAACCGGACTACAACTGGAAAAAGGGGGATTTCAAGTGGGAGGAATCGGCTGTTCCGGATTATGCCTGGTACTCCGGGTATATGGAGCGGATATTGATGGGGGACAAAGTGGATATGACCGCGGATGTCATCAATCTGACCGAACCGGTGGGATCCATCAACGATCCCCTATCGAAGATTACGCCTTTCAAAATCATGAAAGGTGTCCAGGCTGTGGATGCCGATCATGATTACATCCTGGTGCCTCACCTGTTTCCAAGGGATAAGGAAGACAAGACCGCTTACTGGAAGCATCTGGATTGGGACAAATCCTTTGAGGACGGTATGAATACCGTCGGTCTTGAGTACAGCGGGTCATACAAGTGGAAGGAAACCTGGATGTTCTGGCGTCTGGACCATGAGGTGATGCCGGCAGACATGGCCCTGTCCTGTGTGCAGTGCCATGAAAGCCTGAAGGGTGACCAGACCTGTAACCGGTGTAATCAGGACAGCCGGGAGGTGGATATCAAAAGGATCACCCACAAGGGAACCGATTTAT
>QZLA01000076.1 GCA_004796375.1 Desulfobacteraceae bacterium | reverse complement strand
GCATGGATCATGGCAGCGGTCTGCGGGGTGTCGGAATGGCGGTCAAGTCGCTGGACACATAGTTGACGGGCTTTGGTATAGTGCTTTTGTGCGATATTGTTTTTTACCCTTAAAAACAGGACATCCAGAGAGTTCTCATTGATCTGGTAGGCCTTCTCAAGCAGGGTTTCCACTTTATCGTAGGATTTTCGACCGGAGTTGATAAGGGCCAGCCAGTAGTAACCGGTATCATTTTCCGGGTTGATCCGTATGAGGCGTTCAAATCCATTTTCAGCATCCTGAACCTGCTTTAGTGCAAGCTGGGCCTTTGACAGATTGAGCAGCGCGTAATAGTTGTCAGGATCTGAATCAAGTATATCAAGTGCAAGTTCTGACACCCGGCCAAACCGGTGTTGTTTATAGCATAACTCGATTAGCATTTGTTTGGACTTGTCGTGGTTCGGGTGAAGGGTCAGCACGTTTTCGAAAGACGTGATCGCCCCGGGTTCATCCTTAATACCCATCAGTGCGATCGCCTTGATATAGTGAAACCGGGGATCGCGCTCTCCCTCAAGGTCAAGTTCCGAAAGGGTGTCCAATGCCTTTCTGAAACGCTTTTCTTCCACAAGAATATTCGCCTCAAGAATGCGGGATGGATAATGATTCGGCCATTCAGACAGGATGGTTTGAATCAATTCAAGTGCTTTCTTTTTTTGGTTGTTTTCGTTATAGAGCTTGGCCAGGAAAAGATGGGTGGCCGGAGTGTCCGGTGCCATTTGGCAAGCCTTTTTAAGGTAAACTTCAGCCTGATCCATTTGCTGTAGCCTCTGATAGCAGTGACCGATAAGGGTACATGAATCAGCAGTGCTCGGCAGATGATTTTCAAGCTGAACAATCTGATGCCTGGCTTTGGGAACATTCATATGGTGGATGTAGAAACTGATTAGTGCCAGACGGGGCCGTGGTTTGTCCGGTGAAACCTCGGTTGCCTGTAAAAGAAGTTTCTCCGCACCTGGCAAGTCCTCCTGTGCCTCTTTGATGCGGGCCAGTTCTAATAGGGAATTTAAGTGATTCTTGTCAATTGTAAGTATCTTTTCAAATACTACGGATGCACGGTTCAAAGTATTTTGAGCTGTTAAAAGTGTTGCCAAAAGGAAGAGCGCATCGATATGATCCGGGGCATTCTGAAGAATTTTCTGAATTCTGCCCTCCGCTTGTTCAAAGTTATTATCCAGCATATACAGTTTGGCCAGACAGATTAAAACCGAAGGGTCTTGGGGTAAAAGTTCTTCTGCCTTGGAGTAACTGAGAAAAGCTTCCTCGGGGTTTTCAAGCTGCAGATAGGCGTCCCCCAGAAATTTGTAGGCATCAACATAGCTTGGGTCGATCTGGATCGCGTTCTTATACTCTATAATCGCAGCCTTGTATTCATTTCGACTGGAGTATTGTCTGGCCTTGTTAAAATGGACCAGTTTTTTTTCCTGATCAGTCGAGCAGGCCGGAAGCGTTAGCAATAATGCGATGATAATCGTAAATGGCCGTTTGACAGATAATATCATTTGAACGCTCTCCACATTAGAATAAATTGATGTGCATGGCATTCTATTTGAATGGTACTGTACGGTATACTAAATCCAATAATATGGGACCGGGCGGTTTGTCAATTAAAAACATGAAATATGTCGGACCGGCAGTGTTCAGGCATGCACTGCTGCTTTTTTTTTGCTTGTACAACCCTTTCTGGCCCCCTTCCTCACACGGGTGGCTGTATCAAAGCGGTGATGATGCTGCGCCGGTAACAGGGGCTGCGTCGGTTTCCTTAAATATCCATTCTGATACGTACGTGCTCTTTTATAACGGGGTCGAGCAGCAGCACGGACTCTCAATCCTTCCGGAATCAGATCCCTGTCACTATGTATTTGTCGATGATGTCAATATTGATATCCCACTTGATGCACTGATCAAAAACGCAGTGGAACCAGGTGAATTCGTGGACCGTCTCCTGACGGTGAACTTGAGAATCCGTAGAATCCTGGATGAGTACACGGAATTGGACAGGCGGGCAGAGAGTCTATTAAGGGATCTGCGAATTCCTTACCTGGAAAATGCGGTGCCAAGAGGCGGCAGTCGAGGCAGGCTTCCAAATGCTGAGAACAGTGAAGTATCGGTGTCAGAAAGTAAAAACAGGCTTAAAAAGAAATTGGTTAAAGTGATTAAAAACAGTCAGTCCTTTAACATGAATACAGCCCAGCAGATGGAGCATGGCTTGATCAGATTCACACGTTCCGAAAACAGAAGATCCTTTAGCATCACTAGGCCGGAATCGGGTTCATCAGCACCTGAGGGGGAAACTTTCAGTTTTAAAAAAGCATCCCAGCTAAGCGTCAACAGCACTGTGGATGTAAATCCGCCGCCGCCGCCCTTGCTTTTCAGGGTCTGGCTCAAAGGGATTCGGTATTGCCTGAAACACAAATTTGAGATTATTCTGTATACGCTGCTGACATTGTCTTTTATCCTGTTAATTTCTTTGAAAAGAAAGCAATGAGAGGAATCTGGAATTACTTCGTAGTCGTGATTATTATTATCCTTTCTGCACTTCCCGGGTGCCGCGAGGACCAAAATGTTTCCTTTGAAGAAAAGGGGAATCGTGAATTTGATCGGCAGTCATACGCAAGGGCGGTAAATTTCTGGCAGCAAGCCATAGAGGAATCTCCTGATAACGCGCGTTTGTATACAAAAGCAGGCCGTGCATTTTTAAAACTGTCACGCATCGATGAAGCTGAAAAGTTTTTAAATCATTCCATCAGGCTAAACCCTCAAAACGCTGTGCTTCAAAAAGACCTGATTCGAATCTGCCTGATCAGGGGCGATCATGCACGTGCTCTGGAGAAAATGAAGCAGTATGCTTCATCTTTTGAGAAAGATGGGGACTACTTTATTCTCCAGGGTGATTTTTACATGATTTCGGGTGAATTGGATAAGGCCGAACGATTATATCGGAAAGCAGTATTGATACACAACGCCGGAACCCGTGGGAAAATTAAACTGGCTATATGCCTCAGATCTCTGGGCAGGGATCAGAATGCCCAGAAGATCGTATCCAGTCTTAAACCGGAGATGATTGAAAAACCGCTTAACCTGCTGTTGTTATCCGATTACTTTTTTCTCTCGGGTCAGCTTCGCATGGCTGAACAATGCATCCAGGGTGCACTGAAACATAATCCGGACAGCCAGATATTAAATATACGGCTGGCACAGTTTTATCTTCAAACATCTTTCAGAAAAAAAGCATTGGAGACACTGCGCAATCTCGAAAAAAAATACCCTGAAAATGTGAGTTTTAAAATCATGCTGGCAGACCTGTATTTATCCGGAAGGCAGGTTGTGCAAGCCGAAACCATGCTTGAGAATGCAAAGGAGATTGTTGATGACGCCTCAAGAACCAATTTCAATCTTTTGATGGGAAAATGTTTTCTATATAAGAATCAGATACCGTATGCAGCATCTTACTTAAAGGCGGTTGTCAGTGAAAATCCCACACTCATATCCGCAACCTATCTTCTTGGTGTTGCCTACTTTGCCGGGCACCAAATCAAGCTGGCAGAGAAAAATTTTATCAGGGTACTGGTTCTTGATCCACACCACATTGATTCACTTCTAATGCTTTCGTACATTCATTATAAAGATCATGCCTATGATTTATCCCTGGATTATTCAAGACAGGTCCTCGAGTTTGATAAATCCAACTCACGGGCATTAACCATCAAAGGACTGTGTCTTCTTGAACTGGGGGTGCCAAAAGAAGCAGCACCTCTTTTTTTAAAAGCATTCAGTTTGGGCAAACGCGTGTCTGCGCTGTATTTTTACGGGGTATCACTGGAGGAATTGGGCCGCCTGGAGAGTGCGGCAGAAGTGTTTGACAAAGTGTTGACCATTAATCCCGAACTGACCGATGTAGTCAGGCGCTACGCATCATTACTCCTGGAATTAGGACAGAGGGAAAAGGCACTGGAGATTGCCCGGGATATCATTGAGCATAATCCGGCAAACCCATTTTTAGGGTATACTGCAGGTGATCTTTTTTATCGCCTGGAACAGTATGAGATATCTCAACGAATTCTTGAAAAAGCAATTTCAGAAGGGGCTTCACATGGTCATGTCTACTCGCTGCTGGCCGCTTCCTATCAATATACCGGAAAGCATCGCGATGCCGGTGATCTGCTGCTTAGGTGCACTTTTGATTTTCCGAATTACTGTCAGGGATGGATTGACCTGGCGGTGAGCTATATGAACCGGGGGCAGAAAAAAGCCGCTTTGCAGGTGCTGGATGCAGCCTATAGAAAGAATCCGGATTCACCTGCAATTACAGGCAATTTGGCCTGGCTGCTCCTTGAAAACGATCAGGATGTGCACAAAGCTCTGGATCTTGCCAGGAAGGCGTATGAAAAAAGTCCGGACAACCCGGCCATAGCAGATACATTGGGGTGGGCATATTACCTGAAGGGAGCGTATTCCCAGGCAGAATGGATGCTTGAGCAGGCAGAGGCGTTAGCACCGGATAAGGCGATTGTTAAATACCATCGGGCCATGCTTTTAGCCAGTCAGGGAAAAACAACGGCAGCAAAGAAGTGTTTTCAGGCAGCTCTGGCGCATAAACTGCCGGAACATCTGGTAGACCGCATACCCGAAGGGATGCTCTAACATATCAGAGTCATTCCAAATCCGATTGATTTGAACCCGGTTTATCTTCTCATGCCGATCCTAAAATCTTGGTTGGATTCGTCAGGAGTTTTCACGGCATCCTCGATGATCTCGATTTCGACCCTCCGGTTCATTTGCCTCCCTAAAGAGGTGGCATTGCTTTGAACCGGATTTTCGCTTCCAAGTCCTCTTTCAATGATCTGATCCGGATCTACTCCTTTTCCCATCAAGAAGCTTTTCACAATATTTGCCCTGAATTTCGACAGTTTTCGGTTGTATTCCGGATTGCCCACAGAATCCGTATACCCGGTCACCACCAATTTCACCTTGGGGTACCGTTTGGCCGATTCTGCGAATTCATCGATTTTTTCCAGGTCTTTGGCCGTGAAATCATTGCTGTTATGCTTGAACCGGATAACGAGTTTTTTCTCTTCCGGCAAAGGCTTTAAAGGCGCTAACGGCTCACCTTGGATATCATCTGTTCCAGGTTCAGGGTCACTTTTTAGTTGAAAGGTCTGTGGGGGGGGGGCAGGGGGATTCACCGCCACATGAGCAATCTCGGAAGGCTGCATGGGATCATCGACCGGGCCGGTAATCACGGGTTGTTCCAAAGATTTGTTCTGCTGGACATCGAGAGCGGGGGCTTTTTCCTCAGGAGTGGGCGGTCTAAGCGCATTCCATCTGGATTTGAAAATCGATGCGACATTTTGAGTATAGTGCTTCCCTTGGGTGATCAGTCCGGGATGGTAAAAGAAAAATGCTAATAAGGCAAGGATCAGGCAGATGACAAACATCACTGGGATCAGCTTGTCCCTTTCCTGTGGGTGACTGGGAGGTTCTTTAAGGAGAGTCGGGAAAGGTTCCTCTTCGGGTTCCGGCACACCAGTGGCTCGATTGAAAGAAAGTTCCAGATCACGCACACATTCACTGACAATGGAAGTACCGATTCGTTTCTGTTCTTTTACATAGCCGGAAAGCAGGCAATGGTCGCAAATGATGTTGATTCGCCGTGGGAATCCGCCAGAGGAATGAAAGATCTCCTTTACCGCGTCAGGGGCAAACAGTTTACGTGTCGTGCCTGCAACCTTCAGGCGGTGTTGAATGTACTTGTCCGTTTCATTTGAAGTTAAGGGATCTATATTATAATTGAGGGTCAATCGCTGTCTGACCGCCCGGTTGCTGCTTTTTGAGATCACATCATTAAATTCGTTCTGTCCCACAAAGAAAATATTCAACAACTTGGTTCGGGCTTGGTCGATGTTGGATAAAAGCCTGATCTGTTCCAGTACCTCATCGGTCAGGAGCTGGGCTTCATCGATGAGCAACAGGACTTTCTTTCCATTTTGATGGGCATTAACCAGGAATTTTCTGAACTGGATTAAAAAGTCTCCTTTTGTCCTGAATTCAGAAGGGAGTCCAAAAGAGAAGGCGATGAAGTTGATGAAATCAAGGTAATCCAGGTTGGGGTCTGGTACGGACGCGTAGATGACATCATCCTCAAGACTCTCGATCAGCGCATTGATCAGAGTGGTTTTCCCCGTACCGACATCCCCGGTAAGCAGTAAGAATCCCTTGTTGTTCAGAATGCCGTATTTGAGCGTGGCAAGGGCCTCTTTGTGCTTTTCACCGGCCCACATAAATGCCGGGTCTGAAGTGATTTCAAAGGGTTTTATTTTTAGATTGTAAAACGATGTATACATGGAGCGCCTGATGTCCTGATCGTTTTAATCTATCTAGCTTGGCCGCCTGCTCTGGCTAAATGCTTTGCCGGGTTAGCGGACGATTTCATTCTTTGGCGATATGAGTTACAGATCCGTGAGGTATAAAATACTTGATAAATCCGGAAAATGCAACTTTTGTCAGCCTGTAAATAGTGCTTTTTTGAAGTCATTCAAAAATCAAGCCATCCAAACATAATTTCTTCTTTTATCTGTTTTCTTTTTATCCCGATTATTTAAGTCAGGCCGGCGATCACCTATTGTCGGCCTGGCTCCTGCTGGGTTAGGGAAACGGGTTTGCCTGCCATTCATTAAGGATGTTCATGCATTCAAATGTAATAAATCTAAAGGAACGGGTGGCTTAAAAAATTGGATCAGTGGTGATAAAACAGAAGGGATTTCAGCGTTATGCTTGAAATCCCTTCTGTTTTTTTATGTGGCGGAGAAGGAGAGATTCGAACTCTCGGTTCAGGTTTCCCCGAACACTCGCTTAGCAGGCGAGCACCTTCAGCCAGCTCGGTCACTTCTCCGTATGTGTTGTGGCGGAGGAGGTAGGATTCGAACCCACGGTCCCGTGAAGGACAACGGTTTTCAAGACCGCCACTTTCGGCCACTCAGTCACTCCTCCGAAAAATAACCCGAAATGTATATCATGTTGTCCGGTTCAG
>QZLA01000062.1 GCA_004796375.1 Desulfobacteraceae bacterium | reverse complement strand
CTGGCGGCCGTGATGATGCTCTATGATCCGGTAAGGAAGCTGTCCCGGCTGAACAATGTGGTCCAGGAAGGGCTGGCTGCCGCCTCGCGTATTTTTGACGTCCTTGAGGAGGAAACCACCATCACCGAATCGAACCACCCGGTTGTGCTGCCCAAGGGCCGGTACCCGGTGCGCTTTGAAAGGGTTTCATTTGCTTACAACCCCGAGGATGGGCCTGTCCTGGAGGATATTGATCTTGTGGTCAGACAGGGGGAGGTCATTGCACTGGTGGGGATGAGCGGTGGGGGAAAAACATCACTGGTCAACCTGATCCCCCGTTTATATGATGTGACCAGGGGCCGGGTCATGATCGGAGAGCATGATGTCAGGGACCTGTCTGTTGCCTCCCTGAGAAACCACATCTCCATCGTCACCCAGGAGCCGATCCTGTTTAATGAAACCGTTCGTGACAATATCCGTTACGGACGCATGGATGCGTCGGATGAGCAGGTGGAGGCCGCTGCAAAGGCCGCATATGCTTTTGATTTCATCCAAGGGTTCCCAAAAGGGTTTGATACCCTGATTGGTGAGTTGGGTTCCCGCCTGTCCGGCGGAGAAAAACAGCGGATCTGTATCGCCCGGGCATTGATCAAGGATGCACCGGTGCTGATTTTGGATGAAGCCACCTCAGCCCTGGATACC
This sequence comes from Desulfobacteraceae bacterium, assembly GCA_004796375.1. GTDB lineage: Bacteria > Desulfobacterota > Desulfobacteria > Desulfobacterales > Desulfobacteraceae > MADRE2. Next base: position 46,417 of record QZLA01000062.1, on the reverse strand, counting down.
GAGGCGGAGCAGGTGGTCCAGAAGGCGTTGAAAAATCTCATGGCCGGGCGGACCACATTTGTTATTGCCCACCGGTTGAGCACCATTGAATATGCTAGCCGCATAATCTTGCTTAAAAACGGCCGGATCGTGGAACAGGGAACCCATGATGAAATGATGGCGCTTGAGGGAGAATACTACAAACTACAGACCATGCAGGGGAATGGTCCTTTAAGAAAAGCAACGTGAATGAATCAAGGAGAACACCATGGCAATTTCACAGGAACTTCTGGATATTCTGGCCTGTCCTAAATGTAAAGGTGAGATCTATCTGTCTGAAACCGGAGACGGGCTGATCTGTGACCCGTGCCGCCTGAAATATGAAATCAAGGATGATATTCCCATCATGTTGATTGAAGAGGCCAAACCGATTTAATCATGAGCATACCCAAACATCCTGATCCTGCCAAGCTGGTGGTCAGTATACTGACTTCAGACCGCATGCTGGTCAAACCGGTTCTGGAGAAAATCGAACAGATCAGCAGCCCGGTAGACCTGATCAGCCCATGGATGGCCTTTGACTATACCAATTATTATCAAAAGGAGATGGGTACACCGCTTTTCAGGCGGATGGCAGGGTTTTCTGCATTGATCCATCAAGGTGATCTTTGCCGGATTAAGTTACAGACCAATACCATTGAAAATGAGTTCCTTAAAGGGGGGAACCGACGGGTGAATATTGATCCCGGGTATCTCCTTCCTTCAAGGTTTATCCTGGCAACGGGTAAGGATTTTGCCCACAGGGTCTTTATCGGGGACAATATTTACGCGGATTTGACCCTGATATACCAGAAGCAGGGATTTAAAACACTGGCATGGACCTACCCGGATTATGCATCTGAGCCGGTATTGAAATTCCTTGGCCAGGTTAGAAGTAAATATGTTCTGGACCTGAAACAGGAAAATGCATCTACCTGAGCGTTTTAAGTATTCACCCATAGCATCACACAAGGCAGACCATATGATAAAGAGTATGACAGCATATGCCGAAAGTTCGGTGACTCAGGATCACCTGACGGCATCCGTGACCATCCGGTCCTACAATTCCAGGCACCTGGATATATCATTGGCCCTGCCGGAATCCTGCCAGGGGTTTGAAGAGGATGTTAAAAAAATCATTGCGGCCAATCACCTGCGCGGGCGCATCGAGATCCGTTTGAGGATCGAGGATGATACCCCTGATATTGAGCAGTTTGAAGTGGATGAAAAAAAGGCGGTATCCTATTTCAATGCCTTGAATACCTTGAGGGAAACATTGGGGACGGAGGCACCGATTACCCTGGATCAGGTCCTGGCCGGAAAAAACATTATTGTTCCCATGTCCAGGGAAATCGAGGGGGACCGGTTGTGGCAGGTTGTGGCCCGTGCAGTGACAGCGGCCTCCGGACAATTGGATGCCATGCGCCAGGCAGAAGGGAAAAATCTGAAAACCGACCTGGAGAACCGGATGGATGCCATTTCAAGCCAGTTAAGCCAAATCAGAACCCTGGCAACGCGTATCCCGGAGCATTATAAAACAAGGCTGGAGGAGCGGATCGCCTATCTGACCAAGGATACCCAGGCCATTGATCCTGCACGGCTCGCCCAGGAAGCTGCTGTTCTGTCAGACAAAGCAGACGTGTCAGAAGAGATCGTCAGGATTGAGAGCCATATCCAGCTGTTCAATGAATACCTTAATTCCGGTCCTGGCCAGGGGAGAAAGCTCAACTTCCTGACCCAGGAGTTCAACCGGGAATTCAATACCATCGGTTCAAAAGCGGGGAGTGCAGAGCTCTCTCATCTGGTGGTGGATCTGAAATCAATTCTGGAACAGATCAGGGAGCAGGTACAGAATATTGAGTAAACCGGCAGTAAATAAAACAGCACATTAACCGCAAAATCAACAACAGGTGGCAAAATGGAACAGATTCTTCTTAATCTTGGCTTTGGAAACACCGTAGTGGCTGATCGAGTCGTGGCAATACTGTCCCCGAACTCATCACCGATGAAACGGGTAAAGGATGAAGCCAGGGATGAGCGGCGGCTGATTGATGTAACTCACGGCAGAAAAACTCGGGCCATTGTGATCACAGATTCCAATCACGTAATTCTGTCAGCCATCCAGGCTGAAACCGTATCTCAACGATTTGCCACTCTCTTCAAGGAACAGGACAGCGCATAAAGGCCATAACTGATGGATAACCCTCCCAATTCTGAAAAAGGAAAGATATTTGTTGTGTCCGCACCGTCCGGTGCCGGCAAGACAACGCTGGTTAAAGAGGTCCGGCGCCTGTTTCCTAATCTGTCCTACTCTGTAAGCCACACCACCCGTCCCCCCAGAAAAGGGGAACAAAACGGAACCGATTACCACTTTATTTCCAAGTCAGAATTTGAATTGGGTATTCAGGGCGGGACATGGTTGGAATGGGCAAAGGTACACGATTATTACTACGGAACCTCCCTTGATTTTGCCATGAAGGTAATTGATCACGGCGGGCACCTGTTGCTGGAAATCGATGTCCAGGGTGCCAAACAGGTGAAGGCAAGCTATAACGATGCGGTTACGGTGTTTATCATGCCGCCCTCCATAGAGGCTCTTGAGCAGCGGTTACGCCATCGCGGGACCGATTCTGAAGCGGTGATCCAAAAGCGGTTGAAAAATGCCGAGCTTGAAATTGCCCAGAAAAATTTCTATCAGTATGTGGTGGTCAACGATAACCTGGAACAGGCGCAGCAAGAGATATTGACCCTGTTTAAACAGGAATTGTCATGACCCTGGGAACAGCAGATGAAAAAAAGAGCGGTAACACCACCCGAACAAAAGACCGGCAGGAGCGATAGAAAGACTGATCATCCACACGGAACCGATGAGGTCCTGTGCGGCTTTCATTCGGTGCATGAAGCCTTGAAGGCCGGGAAACGGGAGTTTGCCGAGCTGATGGTTCAAAAGGATAAGATGGGGCATCGCCATGAACAGGTTGCCAGCCTGGCGCAATCCCGCAAAATACCTGTCAGGCCGGTGGGTGTGGAGCTGCTGGACCGCTTGGCCCAGGGGGCTAGGCACCAGGGGGTGATCCTGAAATCCAAGGGGATTCCCCTTGTGCCGGCAAGCCGTGCAATGGCACAGTTTGGTAAAGACAGTACCCCCTGTTTTATTCTTATACTTGAAAATATCGAGGATCCCCACAACTTGGGGGCTTTGATCCGAACCGCTCAGTGTGCGGGGGTATCTTCAATATTCATACCCAAAGACCGAAGTTGTCATCCCACACCTTCTGTTTCAAGAAGTTCGGCAGGTGCCATGGAACACGCCGATATTTTCGTGATGACCAACACTGCATCGTTCATCAAGGAGATCAAGCAACACGGGTTCTGGGTCGGCGGTCTGGATGCCGCCGGGGAGAACCCGCTGCACCAGACAGATATGACCGGGCGATTTGCCCTGGTGGTGGGATCCGAGCACAAGGGCATCAGACCCCTGGTTCGGAAGCAATGCGATTATCTGATTTCCATTCCCATGTTGGGCAAGGTGAATTCACTGAATGCCTCAGTGGCCGGAGCCGTGGCCATGTACGAAGGGCTCAGGCAAAGAGAGATAACCACCCCGGGAGCGCAATAGTGGGCTTGAGAATTCAAGCAGACGCCCACCATCATCTGATCGTACCGGACAATCCGATCATTCCATATATCGAAGGTGACGGCATCGGCAGGGAAATATGGGCGGCGGCAGAGCCGGTGATCCATGCTGCCGTGGACAAGGCGTTCCAGGGTATGAAAAAGATTGAATTTCTGGAGCTTCTGTTCGGTGAAACGTCATTTCACACTAGTGATCAACGGCTTGAAGAGGATGTACTGTCAAGGATCCGGGAATATCGGGTTGCGATAAAAGGGCCATTGGCAACACCTGTGGGCCGCGGTATCAGAAGCCTGGATGCCAGGATCAGACAAGGACTTGATCTGCATACCTGCATAAGGCCCTTACGGTATTACCCGCCGGTTCCCAGCCCGGTGAAGCATCCGGAAAAGGTGGACATCGTGGTATTCAGGGAGAATACCGAGGACCTGTATGCCGGAATTGAATGGGATGCCCGTTCTGATGAGGCCAGAAGCCTGATCAATATTCTTAAAAGCCGGATGAACTGTTCAATATCCGATACCTGTGCCATCGGTATCAAGCCGATTTCCCAGGAAGGCACCCGCCGGCTGGTGATCCGGGCGGTTCAATACGCATTGGATCATGACCGTGCTTCGGTCACCCTGATGCACAAAGGGGATATCATGAAATATACCGAAGGTGGGTTCAGAAAATGGGGATACCGGGCTGCGGTTGAAACATTTGGTGACCGGGTCCTCACCGAGGAGCAGCTCTGGTCCGGATATGAAGGTGTGGTCCCGCAGGGCCGGGTCGTGATCAAAGACCGGCTCGCCGACATGATGTTTGCACAAATGCTGCTGGGCCCGGAGCAATTTGATGTGATTGCCTGCCCCAACCTGAACGGAGATTATATCTCGGATGCAGTGGCGGCACAGGTGGGTGGGCTGGGTATCTCACCCGGAGCCAATATCGGGGATGAATGCGCTGTTTTTGAACCGACCCATGGCACCGCACCGGACATTGCCGGAAAGGATATGGCCAATCCGTGCGCGATCATTCTTTCAGGTGCCACGATGCTGGACCATCTCGGGTGGACGAGTGCCGCAGTACTGATCAGGAAAGGGGTGGCCGGGGCATTGGCGTCCGGGAAAGTCACCCGTGACCTGGCATCGAACATACCAGGAGGTGAGGCGGTATCATGTTCACAATTCGGCAGGAACATCGTGGCACAGATCAAAGCGGCCAACCTGTAGGGGATCGATTGTCAAGCCGGTTGGGGGCAACCCTGGCGCTGCTCTTTCCCCTCAGATGCCTGGGCTGTCAGGCAACGATTCATCGGACAAGGCACGAAATCGCCGATGGGTCAGACAGTGGCATGGGTTCCCTTTTCTGTGGTCACTGCCTTGAAAAAGGACATACCCGGATTGAACCGCCGTTTTGTGACCGGTGTGCAAAACCCATGGGAAGCGGGGTAAACCCGGTGTCTGTCTGCGGGGACTGCATAGGGATGACAGGGGCAGTCGGTCGGGTGAGGGCGGTATTCTCCTATGAGGGGATTATCAAAGCCGGGATTCATGCTTTTAAATACCTGGGAAAGAAACGGGCGGCCCCAATTTTTGGGTCTTACATGTTTGACCGGTTTGATCAGGACTTTTCCGGGCAGTCCATCGATTTGATTGTTCCGATCCCTCTGCACCGGTCCAGATTGCTTCAAAGAGGGTTTAACCAGTCCTATCTGCTGGTGCGTCAATTCATGAAATTGTACCAGAAGAGACATGGTCAGAATCCCGCCTGGGTGATTTCTCCTTTTTGTATCCAGAGGAAAAAGAAGACCCGCTCCCAGACCGGATTTGACATTACACAGCGAAGTAAGAACCTTGAGGGCGCATTTCATGTCAAATACCCTGCGCGGGTTGAGGGAAAACATATCCTGCTGGTGGATGATGTCTTTACCACAGGGGCTACCGCCAGCGAAGCGGCATTAACACTCACACAGGCGGGTGCTGCCAAAGTGGATGTTCTGGTTCTGGCACGGACCTGAAGAAGGGCACAGGCTTTTTCATTGACCCTGGTGCTGTGAAACGCTTCAACATAATGTAAGGAATGACGAATGGCTAAACCCACGGATACCTTAGAAATAAGCAAAGAGATGTCTTTGAATGCATCTATCTTCTCAGCCCTTTTGTGCATGATGTTCGGGGGGAATGCGGTCGCCATTAAAATCAGCATGTTTGGCCTGGGTGCCTTTACCGCCGCCGGTATCCGCTTTTCCATTGCAGCTGCTGTGATTTATGCCTGGGCCAGATTCAAGCGGATTAACCTGGGAATCAATACACGGCAGTGTGTCCAGCTCTTGATCATCGGCACGGCTTTTTTCATTCAGATGCTGTGTTTCTACTTCGGACTTGAAAGAACCAGTGCGTCCCATGGGGTGTTGATCCTGAACATTCAACCCTTTATTGTCATGGTGCTGGCCCATTTTTTTATTCCCGGAGATCAGATCACCCTCAAGAAGACCTGTGGGATCGCCCTGGGGTTTTCCGGTATCCTGGTACTGTTTTTCAATCCGGGTACGTTTGAGTCTCATCTCAATTCGGGGGATCTGATTGTATTGTCTGCCGTCCTGCTTTGGGGAACCAGTACGGTTTATATCAAGCGGATCATCAATGATTTTCATGCCATTCAAATTACCTGGTATCCCATGGTCATGGGACTGCCGTTTTTTTTTCTGGGCGGGTTTCTGTTTGATCAGAGCATGGTCAAACAGATCACCGGCAACGTCATTCAGGCCATGTTTTATCAAAGTGTCGTGACCGCGTCCTTTGGGTTTCTGGCTTGGAACACCCTGCTGCAGAAGTACGGCGCAACCGCGCTGCACTCCTTTTTGTTCCTGATGCCGGTGACCGGCGTGATATTCGGCGTGCTGCTGCTCAATGAGCCGGTCAGCATCAACCTGATCTTGTCTCTTCTTCTAATCGCGTGCGGCATCCTCCTGGTGAATTTTAAATATGAGCGTCCCTTCCAGAGCAAGTGGTGATCGAACAATGGACCGGAAGATATATATCCAGAACCGTCAAGGGGTGTTTAACTGCCTGGAGTTGGGAAAGGGAGAGCAGCACCTGGCCTTTGTCCATGGGAACAGTCTGAATGCTCAGGCGTATCATCCGTTTCTGAGCCGTTTTTCCAGGCAGGCATATCATGTTCTGGCCCCTGACTTGAGAGGTCATGGCCGCTCCTGCACCTATGGTGATCAAAAACTTAGCAACTGGAACGTGTTTCTGGATGACCTGGAATCGATCCTTAAAGAGAGGTACGACCATCCCGTTATCGGCATGGGGCACTCCATGGGCGGTTTTTTTATCTATGCCCTGGCCAAGAGAAACCCTGCCCTGTTCAAAGCCCTGATCCTGATCGATCCGATCATCTTTGTACCGACCATCATCCGGGTATTGTCCCTTTCCCGGATATTGGGGGTGAGCCGCTTTTTTCCACTGCCCCGGCGGACACGGAAAAAAAGAAATCGCTTTTCAGGTCATCAAGAGGCCATCCAATCCTACAGCGGTAAGGGCATGTTTAAAACCTGGACCGACGAGGCACTGGCCGGATATGTTGCCGGTGGTCTTGAAAAGGAGGGCAGCGGCGGTTACCGGCTTAGCTGTGATCCCGAGCTGGAGGCCAGGCTCTATGAGACAGTGCCTGCTGATACCTGGCACGGGATTGAGAACATCCGGGTGCCGGTACTGCTCATCAGGGGAGCGTATTCAGACCTGTTTTCAAGGCGTGCAGCCAATCTTCTGACCCAGCTGTTGAATCAGTGTCACTATATGGAAATTGAAAAAACCGGTCATTTTTTACCCATGGAAATTCCTGAAAGGCTTTCAGATCTGATTGTCAGACAGGCTGAGCAGGTTCAGGTGTTTTGATCTGCTGAACCAGGCAAAGAGAGATGAAGCTGAACAATGCACCGGCAAGAAAGGGGATTTTATAATCAACCATCCATAGCAGTCCCCCCACCACCGGGAGTACCACAGCGGCAATATGGTTAATGGTAAACCCCACGGCCATACTCGGGGCGATATCTTCCGGATTGGCAATTTTCTGGAAATAGGTTTTTATACCGATGGCAAAATTGAAAAAGATATGGTCCAGGATATACAAAATGGCCACCATCAGTTTTGAGTCAATATAGGCGTAGGAGATGAACACAATGATCAGGCAAAAGTATTCCAGTGACAACAGTCTTCGTTCGCCCCACCGGACAATGAACTTTCCGATATAGGGATTGATAAAATAATTGATCACGTTGTTGAGTAAGAACAGCACCGTGATCTGCTGGACAGTAAAGCCGAACTTCTTCACCAGAAGGAAAACGGCAAATGCAATAAATATCTGCCGCCTTGCACCGGCCATGAAAGTCAGAAAGTAGAACAGCCAGTATTGTTTTTTAAACACCAGTTCCTTTTTCTGCGGCACCAGGCCCTTTTTAACCGGGTCTTTGCTCAGTGCCCAGCAGCCGCCTCCAACGATCAGGGTGCCAAATATGATGTACATGGCCGTATAGGTCATGTATGGCGCAATAATGAATATCAGGATTCCGACCACCACATTGGCCGCCGCAGCATAGCTCCGTTGCTGGGCAAACACCAGTGGCGAGGTCACCTGATCAAAATATTGGAGGGTGAGTGACTGGTTGGTCGTCTCAAAATAATGAAACCCGAAACTCATCACCAGCGTGGTGAACATCAGGCCTGAAAAGGTGGGTAAAAGACCGGTCAGGAATACACCCGCCCCCAGGATAATTACAGACAGGGCAGACAGTTTGTGTTCACGGATCACAAGGATGACAAAGGTGACCAGAAGTGCCAGAAAACCGGGAATTTCACGAACCGACTGAAGCGTACCCACATGGTGCCCGTCCAGATTCACCACATTGACGGCAAAATTGTCAAACAGGGTCCGCCAGCACTGAAGGCCGGCCGTGGAACACACGGTCAGCACCACCAGGTAGGTGTACATGAGTTCTTTTCTGTAGTGGGTCATGGTCGCTCGGATCAGGTCAATTTTTCAACAATGGACTCCACGACCTTTTCTGCGGTGTTCCCGAACAATTCGTCAATGGCTACCAGATTGAGGTATTTATCATCCCATTGAACACTGGCGGATTCCAGTATCCAGTCCTTGATCCGGGTGTATTTTCCGCCAAGTGCCTTGATTCGTCTCAGCAGGGACACCTCTTGAGTGTCTTTGAAGGCGACATGCAAAGACAGAATATACTCGATGATATTGGGTGTGGCGGGGGAGGCGGAAATCACGGGGATCACCAGGATATTCCTCTGATCCTTTCTTCCCCTTCCGATATAGACATTTCCTTCCCGGACAATAATATTTTTGGTCCCCCTGAGCCGGGGATCGGATTCTACACGGGAAATTTCAGACTCAAGTGATCCGTGCTTGGCAATGACCTGTATCTTGGTCTCGCCGGTGGGTTCACCCAGAAGGTTAAGACCGGACAACCGGTAAAGCAGGCTGCCCTTGACCTCGGAGATGACCTCCTGAAGGTTTTTCATGACCAGGACGTTTTTATTGGTAATCTGAGACACCATGATCTCATTCTGGCTCAGCTCATCAAACAGGATACCCTCAAATTTATCCTGGGTCCGGCTGGTCCCCACGGTAACGGTTTTGGCCTGGTGCTTGATGGCATCCACCGGCCTGGACATGGCATTGATGGCAAAGCCGATATTTTCATAAAAGGTGTTAAGCATGTTTGACGGGGTGCCCTTGATATCGAAATCCATTTCAAAATCAGATACCGGCAGCCTTCCGGACAGGTATTTGAGCAACAGTGTCATATTGGCGGCATTATCAAGGCCCATGGCTGCGGGAAAGCCATTCTGCTTACGCTTTCTGGAAAAGGTGTTTGAAAAGTGCGCCACCTTCTCCCTGAACCGTTTTTCGAGAAGGACCTCATACAGATCGTGTCCCATGGTAGTAAATTCATCCAGGATCTCCTGGATTTCTGTCCGCGCATTATACATGAACTGTGAGCCTTCATTGAACGCCAGGGCGGCATAGTATCCCCAGATATGTCCCACCAGGGTGTTCAGCACCGGTGCAAAGTGTTCCTGGGTGTGTGGGATCTTGAACACATCTGAGGCATAGGTGTCAAACCGGTCCTCCCCTTCAGTCGTGATGACAATGGGGGTGGCCTTGTGGGCGTTGAAAATGGCGGTATCCTTGATGATGTCCTTGAGGACACTCTCTCGCGTACCCGCCGCACAGACAATGATCAGCGGTTCTGACGACAGGTCGATATGCTTTTTATCCTCGATGTAATCCGATGAAATAGTTTTATAACACAATTCGCTGAGCTTGATCCGGATCTCGTCGGCAGAGGTTTTGTTCGCACCTGAGCCAACCGTCGCCCAGAACTGGTTGGGAATCGCATGGTTCTGGGCAGAGGCCTTAATGGTCTCTTTCATGTCCAGAACCTGATCCATTTTTTCAGGCAGGCGGAGCAGCTCGGTGATCTCTTCGGTAATAAAATCCAGGGATCGGGTCTCCAACAGATTTGCCAGGTAGAGGCTCAGTATGGCTCCGGCGGCGATCTGGGAATAGAACGCCTTGGTGGACGCCACCGACATCTCTATATCCCTTCCGCTGCTGGTGTAAAGGACCCCTTCAGTTTTAAAGGTCAGGTCGGAATCCCGGCGGTTGACGATACACAGGGTTCGGGCACCAGCCGCCTTGGCCATATCCACAGTCCTGTTGGTATCGGTGGTGGTACCCGACTGACTGATGGCAATGACCAGGGTATCGGTCATGCCCAGGTCTTTTTCTCCGCTCCCGTCAATGGAAAACCCGGACAGCTCGGATGACTTGAGGGCCCGGATCACAAATGCGTGGTTCCCGAGATAATAATCCAGAAGGTCGGCACACCCCTGGGCAGCCACACCTGCCGTGCCCTGGCCGATGAAGAATATTTTCCGGATCTCGTTGTTTTTCAGCGCTTCCCTGATTTGGACCGGTACGACGCTGTCCTCCAGCACCGGGATATAGCGAAGGGTGTCACCGTCTTGCTTGAATTTGTTCTCCAGGGTTTTTTCGACCGAGCGCGGAGATTCAGATATCTCCTTTAAAAAGTAATGGGGAAACTGCTGGCGGTCAATGTCCCTGGAAGTGATCTGGCTGGTCTGGACATGCGCTTCATCGATGACAATGGGGTCACTATTGTAATACATGGAGGTGATCCCTGCCACACCGCCGGGTGAGTGCTGGTCCAGAATGACAATCTGTCCTGCATCCTCTCCATTGAGTTTGATGTAATCCGGGGTTTCCTCAACCACACCGTAAAGTTCCGAAGCCGCGATATAATGATCCGGGCCGATACCCACAAAAAGGGCCTGCCCGCTGCCTTTCTGGGCAAGGAACAGCTTGCCCGGGGCCAGGTCGGTATGCATGCTGATGGCATGGGATCCTGAAAAATCATTGACAGAGAGCCTGAACGCCTCTTCAATATTGCCTGTTTTTTTGTAATAGTGTTCAATCTGAAGCGGGATCAGCTTGGTATCTGTGGTGATATCTTCGTGGACTCGATCATAGGTGGCTTCATATTCGGTTTTCAACTCCAGATAGTTGTCAATATCCCCATTCAGGCAGACATGGATAATCCCGCTTTTTTCGATCTGGCGGTCTGTGGGTTCATTGTCCACGGGATGGCAATTGGCTTCTGAAATGGCACCCACGGATGCCCAGCGGGTATGTGCGGATACCGTTCCGGACAGTCGTTCAAAGCGGGTGACTGTCTGCAGCAGGGCATCGGTTTTTATCTGGTTGCGGATAAATGCGATATTGTCACCCAATGCACCGATTTCAGCAGCAAATTTATACACAAAACAGATGGAGACCACATGGGTGCCCGATGCTGTGAAGGAGTCATTGATGGAGATGGTCCGATTGGTCAGCACCTGCCGGTTGGTCCGCTGTTTAAGCACCTGGCTCAGGCCCGCCATCTTCATATCAGAGCGAAAGGCTTCAAAGCTTTCCTTGGTAAATGAAAACATAATGGAAATGCCGGCGGAATCCCTTCCCCTGACCTCAAGGCGGTCAATACTGTTCAGTACGGCATTGATCTGGCGGTACACCGACAGTTGAGGAAGATTGTCACTGGATGCCATGGATGGCGTCAGCTGCCTGATGGCGTGCATGTTATCGAGAATCTCTTTTTTAAGACACCAGAAAATGTCCTGAAGTTTCTCGATTCTCTGGGCAATGATGTCGGTATCCGCTGAAGACAGTTTTGAGATCTGCTGCTTGAAAGCGCTCTGTTGTTTTTCAATGATGGCTTTGATGGTATCACATAGTTCAAGAAGGGCCTGCTCTTTGGCGGCGTCCAAGAAGACACTGAAAAATGCCTGATCCTCCTTAAGGTTCAAGGCGTGGGCATAGAGTTCATCCAAAAGGGTCCTGCCGCCTAAGAAGGAAGATTCTATGCCGGCCTGGTCAATATCTTCCCAAGTGGTGCCCTCTGATTCCAGGGATTTGATGGAACCGATCAGCCGATCCAGATCAAATCCTGAAGGGGCGAGCGGTTTTCCTGTATATGTAACAAGGGCGCAAATGCCACAGTTCAACCGGGAGGAGTCAACCGGGAAAAAGATCAATGAATGGGCCGGTGCACCTGAAACCGGTCTTGCAAAATCAATCTTGAGGCCTTCAATGGATTGGTATAACGGCTTGAATGTTTTAAGCACTTTTTTCAGCAGTTTCATCATCTCTCTCCTTATGGTTAGACCGTCTTGAGTTAAGATTCAGTCTTGCTCAACCGGTTAACGCTCAGCAAGTTTTACCGGCTGTTTAAAATACTGTTCAAGGATCATTCTGCCATATTCGCCGGCTTTGGTACCATAGTACTTACCATGTCCGACCACAATGGACACCGCCAGTTTTCCGGAACCGGATTTCTGCATCCCGAACCCGGTAAACCAGTCGTATTTAATGGTGTGGGCCTTATTGTATAATGAACCCGTTTTTCCACCAATAGTCAATTTGGATAACACCGGATGTTTTTTTTGCCCCCTGAAAATTTTTCTGGCTGTTCCGCTTGAAACAGTTTTTTTCATCAGGGTGACCAGGCTGGATGCGGTTTTAGATTTGATGGCACTGTTATGAATCCGGTTTTCCCATTGATAGATCAGGTTGCCCTTGGCATCGGCGACATGTTCAACGATATTGGGAACCGGCACCTTGCCTGAGTTGATGATTGTGCTGGCCAGCATGGCACCAAAAACAGGTGAGATGGTGGTGTCGTTGTTGAATCCGCATCCGATTTCAGCCCACTGATAGGGCTGATCTGTCATTTTCAAGACACCGGATGTAAAGCTCAGCTCAGAATCGATAGGTGCATTAAAACCAAAGGCGCTGGCATAGGTATCAAGGGTATCTTTTCCCATGTCGTTCTGGGAAATTTTCCCAAAGACAGGATTGATTGATTCTGCAAATGCCTGGGCAAACGAAACTTTATAGGAGTATTTGTTCCGGGTGTTTTTCAGCTGGCGTTTATACAGGGTATACTTGTTCCCGTTAAAATAGAGCGGTGTGTCCGGTGTGAAACCAAGGGTTTCAAGTGCTGCGGCAGCAGTAACAATTTTAAAAATGCTTGCGGCAGGAAACCGGGATTCATAGCAGGGATTAGTTTTGGGATTATCCAGGTCAAATCCGGCAAGGGCAATGATTTTACCGGTATCCGGTTCCATTACAACCAAAGCGATATTCCTGGGTTTCCCCCGTTTGAGTGTTTTTAACCGGTCCAGTTTTTTAAGCAAAAATTCCTGAATATCAACATTCAGGCTGGTGGTAATTCGATAGGATCCCAGGCCGTTCTCGATAAAAAAAATATTGGAATCGGCATTCAGCAACGGGACCTGGGACAAAATGCCCTTTAAGTCCCGGTTGGAAAGCAGGTCTGCTTTGGGGGCCGAACGTTTGCCCTGCTCGGCTGTGGGTGCTGTTTTGCCCTGCTGTGTTTGGGAATCCGGGGTGGTGAAGAACGAAATCATTCCGGTCTGCCGGATCACAACTATGGTGACGAGCAGCAGGCAGATCATCAACATGAGCCGCAGCACCAGGCGATAATGACGTGTCTTCCTTTTCCGGTTCAGGTATCCGGACTGAGCGCTTCTCCAGGAATTTTCCCTCGGTTCAGACAACAATTTGAAATCCTTTTGAAGTCAATTATTTAACGGGATTGCCCGTTTTGACGGTGGTGTCAAATCCCGCCAGGACCAGGTTCTTCTTATCGTTGGCTGCCAGGATCATGCCTTCGGAGGTTTCACCCATCAGTTTGGCAGGGGTCAGATTGGCCACAATGATTACCTGTTTTCCCACCAGGTCTTCGGGGCTGTACTGTTTGGCAATGCCTGCAATCACCTGACGTTTTTCTGAACCGACCTCCACCTGGAGTTTCAACAGCTTGCTGGATTTTTCAACGGTTTCGGCGGATAGGACCGTGGCGCTTCTCAGGTCGATTTTGGAAAACTCATCAATGGTGATCTGGTCTTTGACAGGTGGTTTCAGGGGTTTGACCGCCTTGATCGTTTCCTGTTTTTGTGTGTCAGCTTTTTTTGTGTCAATCCTCGGGAATAAAATGCCGGGTTTTTGAGTAGCGCTCCCGCTGGCCAATTGGCCCCAGGGCCGAAGTTCATCAATCGTATAAAACTCTTTATTATCGGGGATTTCCAAACCCAAGGTTTGGTTCATCACCCTACTGGTCTGCGGCATAACCGGATAGATCAGGCCGGCAACCACACGCACGCCTTCCAGAAGATTCACCATAACCGCTGCCAGTTTTGCCTGGTTTGCCTCATCCTTGGCCAGCACCCAGGGCGCCTGGGTATCGATGTAACGGTTCATGTGCGAAATCAATTGCCAGACCGCAGATATCCCTTTATGGTATGCACAGATTTCCATACTGGAGACATACGCATCAATGGCCTCACGGGCCTGGGGTTCCAGATTCAGTGCCGTATCGGTTTTGAATTCATCAGCAAGTGAGGGGACAGTCCCTTTAAAATAGCGATGATGCATGGACAGAATTCTTGAAAACAGGTTACCCAGGTCATTGGCAAGATCCGAGTTGATTCTGGATACCAGGTTGTCTTCAGTGAAATTGGCATCCAGACCGAAAACCATCTCCCGGATCAGGAAATACCGGAATGCGTCCAGACCGTACTGCTCGGTAACCTCCACCGGATCTGTCACATTCCCGATACTTTTGGACATTTTGCTGCCCTTGACATTCCAGAAGCCGTGGACATTCAGTCCCTCATAGATATCTATACCTGCAGATTTCAGCATGATAGGCCAGTAGATACCGTGGGGCTTGATAATATCCTTGGCCACAAAATGCCGGGTTTGCGGCCAGAACTGATTGAACAGCTCACCATCCGGGTATCCCAGGGCTGAAATATAGTTGACCAGGGCATCGAACCAGACATAGGTCACATAGTCTTCATCAAAGGGCAGGGTAATCCCCCAGGTCAGCCTGGATTTGGGTCTTGAGATGCATAGATCTTCCAGGGGCTCTTTTAAAAAAGAGAGCAGTTCGGTTTCATATTGTTTGGGTCGGATAAAGTCCGGGTTTGATTTGATATGGTCGATCAGCCAGTCCTGATATTGGCTCATTTTAAAGAAATAGTTGGATTCCTTGATCAGGCTGGGTTCGGTGTCGTGGTCCGGGCATTTGCCGTCCACCAGCTCCCTGTCCTGGTAGAACCGTTCACACCCAAAACAGTATTTTCCTTCATAGCTGGCAAAATAGATATCCCCCTTATCATAGATGCTGGCCAGAATATTCTGGACCACTTTGATATGATCCGGGTCCGTGGTCCGGATGAATTTGTCGTTGGATACATCCAGGAACGGGAGAAGGTCCTGAAACAGGCGGCTGATCTGATCTGCATAGGCCTTGGGGCTGGTGTCCTGCTTTTCGGCGGCTTGAACAATTTTATCGCCGTGCTCATCTGTCCCGGTCAAAAAGAAGGTGGTGTTGTCCATCATCTTGTTGAACCGTGTGGCCACATCAACGGCGATGGAAGTGTAGGCATGTCCCAGGTGGGGCTTTGCATTCACGTAGTAGATCGGTGTTGTAAAGAAACGGTGTCGAGTAGTCATGTGATTAATTACTATCCTGTTGTTTCGGAATTTTTATCTCTTTAATATCTGCTTCGGTTTCGGTGTTGTCCTCAAGACGAAGGGTGATACTCTGCTTTAAGATATTCTGGCGGATCACTTTGCCTTTGCCCTTTGGGCAGGAAACGATTTTTCCAAGTTTCGGCAATGATTTTTTTAACGATTTATATGTTTCATTTTCAAAGGTCAGACAGCACATCAACCTGCCGCAGACCCCTGAGATTTTGGTCGGGTTCAAGGAGAGTCCCTGCTCCTTGGCCATCTTAATGGAAACCGGGTCAAAACTGTGTATAAATGAAGAGCAGCACAGCTCCCTGCCGCATTTTCCGATCCCGCCGCAGTGCTTTGACAGGTTGCGGATACCGACCTGCCGCATCTCTATCCGGATACTGAACTCTTTGACCAACAGCTTGATCAGTTCCCGAAAATCGATCCGGCCATCGGCTGTGTAAAAAAAGGTGAGTTTGTTTCTATCAAACGTGCTTTCCACTGAAAAAAGATTCATCAGCAGGCCCAGCCGGTTAATGCATTCTATACAGAAATCAAACGCCTTTTGCTCGAGTTTCTTGATCTCCTGGCGTTTGTTGAAATCCTCTTGGGTGGCCACACGGACAATCTGCTTCAGGTCTTTTGCAGGTGCCTCCACGCTGCGGGGGAGAACCGCCACCTCACCAAATCCAAGTCCCTGTTCAGTTTCAACAATTACCTTATCTTTTATATGTAGAACAAATGCTCCGGAGTTGAAATCATATATTTTACCGGCGGTCTTGAACTTCACGCCTGCTACTTTTGTCATGTGTTACATCCCTTTTGGAGGCAGTTGTAAAAAAAAGCGTTCCAGGGTCAGCCTGGCAGATGCATTGGCCTCGATTTTTCTCTGCGCCTCAAACAGACCTTTTATCCAATCCAAATGATCATTATATGGCCTTTTTGCACAGATGTCTTCAAAAGAATCAAAAAAATCGGTGTTGATGATGTCCTGCGGGGCATGGCGGAATACGGACAGGTCCCTGAAAAAAGTTCTCAGGATCATGAACATCTCCCCAAGGAGTTCAGGTTTGCGGGTCAGGTGTTCAGCAAGCAGGAGGCAACGGCTCATGTATCGGGGTATCTGGTCCACAGCACCAAGAAGAAAAAACAGGGAGTGCAGCGTTGTTCTCCGATGCTCGATCCAGCCGCCTTCAGGTTCATGGGTGGCATCTTTTTGCAGATCAAGCAGCATGAGGGCCTTTTCCAGGTTTTCACCGCACGTCCGTGAGATGATTCGGGCCATGTCAGGGGCCACCTCATGGGTGCCGGTCAGATAGGCTTCAATAGAAGCCCTGTCCGGTGGGATGCATCCGATTTTCCTGCACCTGGATTGAATGGTAGGCAGCATGTCCGTGACCTTTGGGGCGAACAACAGGAACACGGTTCTGTCCGGGGGCTCCTCAAGCATCTTCAACATGGCGTTCTGAGCAGGGATGTTCATCTTTTCTGCATGGGGGAGAATCACTGTTCTGACCCTGGCTTCATTGGCCTTGATACTGAGACGTGAACCGATTTCCCTGATCTGGGAAATCGTGATATTCTTCTTATCAGTGGTGTTGATAAAAAGAATATCCGGATGGACCCCCTGCTCAATTTTTTTACAGGAAATGCAGCTCCCGCATGGGTTGGCAGAATCCTTTGTGCAATTGGCGGCTTTAGAAAAAAACAATGCAGTCTGATTGATCTTCGAGGACTCATTCCCGGTGAAGAGAATGGCGTTGGGAAGCGTATCAGACTGCAGTAATGTTTTTATTTCATTGATAGGGGATTGTTGGTTATGAATATTCTCAAAACCAGACACGGTTTGGGTCATCCTTTTAGAAGTCTACCCGCTCCTTGAGTTCTTTACCGCATTTGAAAAAAGGAAGTTTTTTCGGAGGTATGGTGACTTTTTCACCGGTTTTCGGGTTTCTGCCGGTATAACTTTTATACTCTTTGATATGAAAACTGCAAAGTCCTCTGATTTCGACACGCTCACCTTCCAAGAAGGCATCTGTTAAAGAATCGAAGAATATTTTGACCACTTCTGCGGCTTCAGCTTTTGTGAGGTTGGCTTTATCTTTCAGGGTGGAGATTAACTCAAGTTTATTCATATATCCTCTTTTGCATCTGTTTCTATTTAGCTTCCAAAATATATTGTTTGTACCGGGTGTCTCAATTCAAAGCAACTTGAATAAGTTTAAAAGGTTTTAATGAAAATTTTATAATAAGTCAAGGGGTTATGATAATAAGTCCGGAACTTTTTCAAGGTTGTCCTCTTCAACCTCAACACCGGCGTACTGTCCTAAAACATCAATTCGAATCAATACCCGGCCCTTTCCCTTGTGTCTGACAAATTCACCGGTCACTCCGGCCATGGGACCGCTAAGGATCATAACCGGGTCACCTTTTTTCAGGGTAATGATACTCCCCGTAATCAAGTCCATGCTGGCACTGGTCAGGATCTTCAATGAATTGATCTGGGATTCAGGTACCGGTACCGGTCCGCTCTGGCTGCCCAGGAGCCTGACGGCACCCGTTGTTTTGAGTATATGCAGCTGTTTTGCCGGTTCAAGACTGGTTTTCACAAAAAGATACCCGGGGAACAGCGGCATATCGATCATCAGTTTCCGGTCTTTGCGGCGGCTCTGCTTTCTGGTTTTCGGAAGGAATGCCTCGACCTGTTTACTCATTATACTGTTGAAAACCGTATATTCAAAGTTACTTCTTGTCAGGAGGGCATACCAGTGTTCATCATGACTCATCTTGAACCAAAACCTCCCAACCCGTGCAAGGTGATGAAGAAGCCGAATTTGCTGTCATCCGTTGTATCGGTGTAGGCAAGATCCAGTGACCAGCATGATTTTTTAATCGTCAAACCGATGCTGGTTTCAGTGGTCTCCTCTGACTCAAGGTCCTTTTCATAAATGCCGTATACGCGGTACTCATCCGTGAGTTTGACGATGGCTTTTGTATAGATGGATTTTGAGACATCCCGGTCATACCGGTACCGGATTGTGAGACTGTCTCCCCGTTTATCCCGCACGGTACTTCCGACGTTCAGGGTGTTAAACCGATTGTCATAGGGTGACCACGACAGGTCAGAGGTCAGGCTCAGCCGTTTGGTGATATAAAATTCAGAATCCAGCTCGATATCTGAAAACTCTCGGCCATCATTATCCTCATCATCCACATAGAAGCTTTGTGATAGTTTAATCCAGGCGGCTTCCTTGTAGGAAAAGGGCGCCTGGGCATTGGGCCTGGGTTTTTTTGAAGGTTTAACCGGTTTGCGGGTGATCACCCGGTTGATGACGGAATAGGTAATGACATTGGATTTTTCGATCCGGTCCTCAGAATCAAAAAACGGCAGGTCATCCTGGTCAATATCCGGTGTATACGCATATTCTACTGTTGGAATGATTTCATGCTTGATCTTCACATCGGACTGAGCATCCGGTGTAAATACACGGTGCAGTTTTGAAGACGCTTTCAACCGGATATCCCAGGCCTCTCTGTGGGTGGTGGTTTCTTCACGGTCCTGGGTGTCTTTGAAATCCTCCACATGCCACACGGTCCCCTTAAGTCCGATGGAGGGTTCGATATTGATCCGGTTTGAAAATTTCAGAGGGTAAAACAGCCGGGGATGAAAATCGGTTCGAAATCCCTTCAGCTTCTCACTTGTGGCAGTTGCAGCGTCTTGAGTGTCTTCTCTGTAAAAATAGGTCACCTCGGAATCCAGCAGGTAGAACACACCCGAGTGGCCCAAGGGCTGAAGTGATGAGTTGAAAGAAACTGCAGGAAGGGACTGCAGGGTGGTGTCATCCGTGTCCTCACGCCGGGCAACGACATCATCAAACCATTGAAAGTCAACATTCAGGCTGTGCTGCAGCCAGGTCCGGTTGATGTTCAATTGGTTGGTCCGGGTCGTATCGTAATACTCATCAATGCTTCGGCTGAATTCCGAGATAAACCGGTTTCGAGTGGGTTCAAATCCGGTATGTCCGGTTTCAAACTCCCTGAGATAATCCGCATCGGAAATAATATCCATATCCAATCTGGCGCTGAATCCATACCCCAGCTCCTGGTCGGCTTTGAGCCGGAACCAGTATCTGTTTGTATTGGTCCTTTGACCGGTTTGTTCAAAACTGTAATCACTGGTTGCGCCAGTCCCGTCATCCACTTTGTTGTCATCCAGCAGGTCCAGCAACACGGTGCCCCTGGATGAATTGTCCAAGACATACCGGTATTCCAAGCCGACCTTCACGCCGCGTTCAGACATGGGGTTCAGGTAAACCGTGGCATCTGTATTTTCGGAGATGGCCCAGAAAAAAGGCTGATCGATTTCATATCCCTTGCGATCGGAGCTGCCGAATTTGGGAGACAACAAACCGGTCTGTCGTTTTGATTTGACCGGAAAGGCAATGAACGGGGTATACAAAGCGGGGATCTGCCTGGCCCAGACAACGGCATTTTTTGCAAAACCGTATCCTTCAATGGTCACCTTGATGTCCCTGGCCGAGATCTTCCAGTCCTGAACTTCTCCTGCACAGGAGGTGATATACCCTTTTGTGGCATCATAGGTGAATTCGCCTGTTTTCCGGATCTCTTCCCCATGGATATACATATTATTTTTTTTGATGTATAAGACGCCTTTTTGGACTTTGCCGGTCTGGGTTTTCAGGTTCAGGTCTATGGCTTTACAGGTCAGACTGTCCTCTCCTGATATCAGAAACACATTTCCACTGGCAAAGATATCCTGGGTCGCCTGATTATACTCAATATAATCGGCTTCTAGGCGTGTGGCCCCGCCTGTGACCTGTACGTCACCCTGCGCTACATAGAGCTTTTTAACGTTGTCAAAGCTGCCTTTTTCCGCCGTGATATGCCATGAGACATTTTCAAGATCCTCCTGGTCAACGTCGGCGGCATGTACCTGAAAAGAAGAAATACCAATGGCACCCAGTAAAAGAAAAATAAGCAAAATCGTTATGTTTTTCAAGTAGTTAAACATAATCCTCATGTCTGCAATTTGCGCACGTCTCGAAAATACTGTATAAAGCCATTTTATATGATAAAAGTCAAGTTAGAATACCCAAAACTCGCCCGAACCCCAGATCCGGTGGAAGGGCTGTGACAAAAGCGTCTGAAAGGTGACCATGTCGATACCCGTTTTTTTTCCGTTTACCCATATCAGCCAGACCCAGAAAGAGGTGCTGTCCAGTGTGTTTGATCAGCTCATTTTTCTGCCCATAGAACAGCAAAGGGACGAGCCTGTAGAGAAAATCCAGACGGACCGTCAGTGGTTACGCGTCCTCTATGGCAATAAGGATCAGATCCTCGGTGCTATGCGCGGTGCCGAGGAGTATATTGAATGGGCCAAAACCCATCAGGGCAGCGATATCGATCTTAGAATCCTGCTCAAGTCACACCCCTACCTGAGCGGTACCCAAAGGGATGAAGACAATGATGACATCGACACCCGCATCAAGGAAAACAGTGTGCCTGTATTGAAGTCAAAGATACTCGGACAGGCAGATCCAACCCATCGGCAGCAGATCCCCCAAGGTGATGGTACGCAAAACAGCAAGGTTTCTGCCCTTGAACAGGCCCTGCTGTTCCTGCGGATAGCCCAGATCACGGATGCAGAGAAAGAGCGGATAGACCAAGAGTTTGTAAAACTGTCAAAAACGCACCAGGACCTTTTCACCATTATGATTCCTGATCAGGAAGCAGCTTCTGTCATACCTGAAGAAACAGAACACACTGAGCAGGGTTCAGATCCAATACCCCAGACAGCAGATCCGGGCGAGCATCTCACCCAAAAGCGCGTCCAGTCCTGGTTAACCTACTTTTTCAACGGGCCTTTCAAGGAGACCGGTGCCGAGTATCCGGTATTGGTCACCACCAGCAAGGCGGTTTTTGAGTATCTGCGTTCTTTTGTTAAAAAGAGTACGAATACCCTTGACATTGATTCCATAAAAGTGCATGAAAATAATTGCGCAAATAAAATCAGGTGGCAAAAACAGTTTGTGAAAGTTGCCGAAAGTGCGCTGAGTAGGGGTTTGGAGCATTCAGCATCGATACCGTCAGCCGATGATGGATGTTGTCTGGATGTTCAAATTAATGTGTGTCTTTTATCAAAAGATGATTTAGATCATGTGGCGCAGGTTGACGTTGAAAAGATGGTGATCTGCCTGGTTCAATTAAATTAGAAAAACTCTTGATTTTGATCCACTAAATGTTGTAAATGCGTCTCTTGATGAAGATTTTAATTGAAAGACAAGTATATTGTTATAGTTGTTAATTTTTTAAGGAGGCTTTTAAAATGGCGTTTAATCCAATTGTTGACGAAGCAAAATGCGTTGGCTGTGAAGAATGTGTTGATGTATGTCCTGTAGAGGTGTTTGAAATGCAGGATGAAAAATCCGTTGCAGTGAATGCGGAAGAGTGCATGGGATGTGAAAGTTGCGTTGAAGTTTGTGAAGAAGATGCAATTGTAATTGAAGAAGATTAATATATCTTTTTAAATACCCATTGTATGTACGGGGCAGATCTTACAAAGATCTGCCCCGTTTTTATTTGTATTTAAAGCGTCAATCCCTGGAAAATCGTTGCGGCAGTGATACTAAAACCGCAATGACAGGCAGCTCAACCCCCCATCCAGCTTCTGGAACTCCGATACATCCACTGCCAGGGTCTCATACCCTTTTTTTTCTATCATCTGCATGACGGCATTAAAGCCCTTGGGTACCAGGACCTTGTCATTGACCCACAGGCTGTTGGCGGCATAGGATTCTGTTTCAGGCACCTCGATAATATCGAAGTGTTCAAGTGCCGGGTGGTTGATGAATTCGCCTGCTGCCAGAAGGATATTGTTTTCAAGGTAGGAGATACCGGTTTTCAGGTGAAGGACATGTTCAAGGGCAATGGTTGAAGCGGTCATGCCATGGCGCTCAAGAACGCTGCTCATCTGGCGGGCACCCGCTTTGTCTGTCCGTTCTGACAGACCGATGTAAAAATGGGATCCGGTCATCATGATATCACCGGCATCAATCGTTCCGGGGGCGGTAATATGTTCAATCGTGTCACAGAAGTTCTGGATTACCTTTTCGACCTCACGGGTCTCTTCCAGGCGCGATGGTGCGCCAGGGCGGGTCATTACCGCACAATTCGGGGTAACCAGGCAGGTATCTTCGATAAAGGTTGAATCGGGAAAGGATTCGTCTGCCTCCATGATGGTTACGCTCAGGCCGCAGCGTTCCAGTGCCTGGATATAGGCATCATGCTGTCGCATGGCCAGGGCATGATCCGGGGAACCCAAAGATGCGCTGGTCAGGCCGCTGACCATATTTTTACATGGCCGTCGAACAATGGCATTTGAAAACATCTAACACCTCATTTTACATGTGAATTGATTTTACCGGGCCGCGGTTTAAAGAGGCCGGAAAGCAATGCCGAAGCATTGGTGAAATATACGCCGGTGATCACCAGAACACCTCCCGAAAACAGGGAGAGGGTAATGGGTTCATGAAGAATGAAAAAAGAAAGCAGGATTGCGGAAATCGGGACAAAGTTAATAAATACACTGGATTTGGTAGGGCCTATTTGCTCTATGCCTTCATAGTACCAATAGAAGCCAAGTACGGTACCGAAAAATCCGAGGTAAAACAGACTGGCCCAGTCGATCAGGTGATATCCGCTGATCTGTTCCAGCAATCCATGCTGCAATGCCGGGACCAAAAGAAAAAGGGTGCCGGCGATGGATGAATAGCAGACAGAAGCAACGGGTGACAAAGATACCATGATGGATCTGCCAAGCAGAGAGTAGCAGACCCAGGAAAGAACGCAGCCGCATATCAGCATCTCACCCAGGCCGAGTTTGAGTTCAATCAGGTTGGACAAATGGCCGCCGGTGATGACCAGCATGGCACCGCTCACCGATAACAGCAGGCCCACTATCTTGATCAGGTTCAATTGCTCCTTGAAGATCAGTGCCGAAAAAAAACTGATCAGTATGGGATTGGTGGCAATGATCAGTGAGGCTGAGCCGGCATTGATGTGTTTAAGCCCTGTAAAAAAGAAGAGGTTGTAAGCAAATACACCGGTGGCTCCCAGAAGGATGATCAGCAAAAGCTGCCCCGGATTTGGAACCGGGAAGTGATTCATTTTCTGCCGGGTCAGCAGGATCAGAAAAAAGGACGCAATGGAAAATCTCAGAAAAGAGGCGCAATAGGGGTGAACGCTTCCGGCAATGGCTTTGCCGGCAATAAACGTCCCCCCCCAGAAACAGGCGGTCAGAAACAGCTTGATGTAGGTTGTCATTGAATCGCGATCGTCCGGGCCGTGTTGAAATGCTTAATTGATCATATCCCCGGCTTGGATATCATATCGCGAAGATACCACCATAATGGTCGAGGAGTCCTCCTCGGTGTGAAGCACGATGACCTGGCCGGCGATCAAAGGCTCCAGGGCAACCTCTTTATGGTTATTGAAAATATCCGTATTGGAGGACTGCAGGGGAAGATTATCCTGGTAAACCGTGTAAATATGGCCCTGCTCAATGTTGCTTCGGCGCCCGCGGTCCATAAAGGCGATGAACCCATTGTTGATCATCAGGTGGTTATCCTCGGAGCAGAGCATGACGGCATCAATGGTCTGGGGATTTTTTACTACCTCAAATACCGGCTCGCGATCAAAATAGGGCATGATTCGGTCACCCTCCCTGAATTCCCGGATGGTTTTTTTAACCACCGCCTTTACATAGGTTCCCTTATCTTCAATGATTTCGATCGACCCCTTGATCAGGTGTTTGATGCCGGAAAAACCGGTCTCCATATCTTGAACCGGTTCGGTTTCAAAGACATGATAGATGGTGCCTTCCGCAAGGCTGCCTTCACTGGCCGGCCGGATAAAAATCAGGTCGTCGGTCCCGATCATCAGGTTGGAATCTTCCTCTTTGATTATCCTGCCCAGCGATTCAATGGTCTGGGGTCGTATGAAACCCACCATGTCGATCATGGGGTAGGCAAACTTGGGGATGAAGGGCGGCTGGACAATGATCGGTTCCATTTCCTGCTTGGGTTCGGGCGGTTTTATTTTCTTGGTAGGATCTTTCAAGTAGACCCGGATCACCTTACCGGGGTATATCCAGTGCGGGTTTTTGATTTCCTGATTCATCTCCCAGAGTCCAGGCCAGTCCCATTCCGAACTGTAAAATCGTTGGGACAGGTCCCACAGGGTATCGCCTTTCTGGATGGTGTAGAAAAAACCGGTATCTTCATTGGGATCAAAGTCTTTTGCCGTGGTTGTCTTGCCTGAAGTGTCTGCTGAACAGAAATTGAAAAACGCAAGACTTGAAAATAAAGTGATAAATATGACAAGGGCACTTTTTCTTAGCATGTTTGCCTCCAGGTATGCTGTTCAGTAAAGCCTATCTTGCTTTATTTAAACTACTGTTCTATAAAATGTCAAGAAATGTTAATATTAATTTACTCAGAATCAACCGATGAAGACGATTATTCATTTACTTTTTGAAGCAAAAATGCTTAAGGAATTAAACCGCTCGGGCTATGCATTCCTTGGTTCCGGTAAGGAGAGTGTGGCAGAGCATTCCTTCATGACAGCATTCATTTGCTATGTGATGTCCCAAACCGAAACCGATATCAACGGCGAAAAACTGATCAGCATGGCACTGCTGCATGACCTTGCTGAGGCCAGAACCGGCGATTTTAACTATGTCCAGAAACAATATTCACGGGTGAATGAAACCCTGGCGGTCTCTGATTTGATAAAGGGGCTGCCATTTGGTAATAATATCGAAGACCTGATCCAGGAATTCAATGACGGTGTGTCCAAAGAGGCTCTACTGGTCAAGGATGCGGATCAGATCTCTTTTATCCTCGAGCTTAAACAGCTGATGGATACTGGAGCCAGGGGGCCGGAGAAGTGGCTGCCGGTGGTTATTGAGAGAATCCAAACCCCGACCGGAAAAAAACTGGCCGGAACCATCATGGATACCAATTGGGATGACTGGTGGCTGAACAACTATTCGGAATAGGATCGTCATATGGGCAGTAATACCGAAATTGCACAGGTATCCCTGATCTATGCGTGCAGGGATGATAGCTGTGAAACCCTGGAACAATTCCACGCAGATCCGGCATGGCGGGTCGTGTGTGAAAAAGATGCCGGTAATGCCTTGGAAAAAGCCAGGGCAGGCAATCCTGACCTGGTGATACTTGATTGTCCGTCCGATTTCATTGAATTGATGGTGGAAACGATTCAGGACGACCTGCGGCATCATGAGACCCGGGAGTTTGCCCTGTTTGCATCACTGGATACAGATCCCGGGCCGGACCAGCGGATCTGCCTGCTTGACAGCGGCTGTGATGATCTTCTGATCAAACCTTACCTTGCAGAGGAGATTCGGTATAGGGTTGGGGTTCACCTTAAAAAAAATGAACTCATCCGGCACAACCGGTTTCTTGAAAAACAGAGCACCCATGCACACCAGACCATTGAGCACCTCAAGAATGATCTTGAAAAGGTTAAAGAGGATTTGATCAGCGAGAAGGATATGCTGAACAGTTCGCTAAAGCAGATCAATCAAATGACAAAAGACAGGGACAAGCTTAACAAAAACCTCTTAGAACTCCAGAAAAAGTTTCAGAAGAATACTGCAGGTATCGGACATATTCTGCTCAAGCTGATTGAATCCGGTGTTGAAAAGTATAAGGGGCACGCCCAACGCGTGGCAAAAATTTCACTTTTTGTTGCAAATTTGTTAAACATATCGGAAAATGAGCAGCGTCACCTCAAGACAGCTGCACTGCTGCATGAAGTCGGCCTGTTGCTTTCCCCGGGAAGTGGTCGGCCGGATGTTCAGGAGCAGTTAAATCAGCTTGAAGAAGATTTTTTGGTTCAGTACCCGGTCAAGGGAGCCGAATTATTAATTAAATGTTCCCAATACCATCCGGCTGCTGAAATCATTCGTTATTTAAATGAACATGTGGACGGAACCGGGTATCCGGAGGGGCTCAAGAAAAAACATATTCCCTTACTTTCCCGGATACTTGCAGGGTCTGATGCCCTGGACTCACTGTATGAACAGGGTCCACCCGTGGAAACGGATGAAATATTGACCACCCTGGAGAATTTGGCCGGTCAGAAACTGGATCCGGTTGTGGTCAACGCGCTTGAAAAATACGTGGTGGCGCACCAGAGTCATTCTAAGCTAAAGGTCAAGGGGGTGGGGATCTCTGATCTGAAGCAGGGCATGACACTGGCAGCCGGGCTTTTTACCCGGACCGGCACCAAGCTTTTTTCGGTTAATACACGACTGAACGAAGCAGACATTGATAAGATTGTGAAATACAACAGGGAATATCCTGTTGAAGAAACTGTATATATAAAGGCATGAGCATATGGATTTAGCCTCGATTATCGGCGTTGTTTCAGGAATTGGGTTTGTACTGGGCACCATACTTATCGGCAGCAGTCTGGTCATATTTATCAATGTACCGTCCATTATCATCGTCATGGGCGGCACCATTGCCGCGACCATGATTGCATACCCCCTGTCAGATTTTCTGACGGTGTTCAAGGTGACCATGAAGGTGTTTATCTTCAAGATTGAAGCGCCAGAGACCATCATTTCAAATCTGGTAGAGATTTCAAACAAAGCCCGGAAAGGCGGTCTGCTCTCTATTGAAGGCGACATCCAGAATACGTCCGATCCCTACCTTGCCCAGGCACTTCAGATGACGGTGGACGGCGTGAAAACCGCCGATATCGCACAGATCATGCAGAAAAAAATGAGCCTGACTAAAAAGGGGCTGGATGTGGGGGCTAAAATGTTCTCCAGCATGGGGACCTTTGCACCGGCATTCGGGATGGTGGGCACGCTGATCGGCCTGGTCCAGATGCTGGCCAACCTTGATGATCCATCCTCCATCGGCCCGAAGATGGCGGTGGCCATGATCACTACCTTTTACGGGGCGGTAATGGCCAACCTGTTTTTCATTCCCATGGGAGTAAAGTTGACCACACGGAACGAGGAGGAGATCGTGAATATGAATATCGTATTCGAAGGGGTGATTTCCATCAGGGAGGGAGAACACCCCAAACTCATGGAGGATAAGCTCAAGGTATACCTGGCGGAAGCGAAAAAGAAAAAAGAGTAGATAAACCCTTATCGCTCACGTTGAATCACCGAAAGATAGAAAAGAGATCCCATGGCAGATGAAGACAACATAGACGAAAGTGAAATGAAACTGGCGCCTCCCGAGGGGGACGACGGTGACGCTGACGGCGGTGAAGCCGGTGCGCCGGGATGGATGGCCACCTTTGCCGACCTGGTGACCCTGCTCATGTGCTTTTTTGTTCTCTTGTTTGCCATGAGTACCACTCAGCAGGAAACCTACAAGGAGCTGGTGCAATCCCTGAGAAGCGCTCTCGGCGCCCAGACCGTGCCTGAGGCCGGCACCCGGGAAGGTTTGACCATGCGGGCCATCCCTTCTGAAAAACCCACGGAGCAGCAAGCCATTGATGAACTCGGCGGCCTCATTGAAAAGGAGATGGAGGAGATCGTCAGTGAGGTTCGTGAACTGGTGTTGTTCAATAAACTGGGCGGTGAGGTCAGTGTGGTCAAATCGGAGGATGGTGTGGTGATTACCATGTCTGATCTTCTCCTGTTCAAGGCCGGTGGGACCACGCTTTCAGAAAAAGGGTATGATATCCTAAAAAAGGTAGCTGCCGTTATTTCCAAACTGGCCTATCATGTGAAAATCAAAGGCCACACCGATAATTCACCCATTTCAACAGACCGGTTTCCCTCCAACTGGGAACTGTCCAGTGCACGGGCCAGCACGGTCGTCAGGATCCTGGTTGGGCAAGGGGTCAACCCCGAGTATATATCCGCAGAGGGGTATGCCAATTATCACCCGGTAGCCACCAATGATACACCAGAGGGGCGACGGCGGAACCGCCGGGTGGAAATTGTTTATGAGAGAGACTCCATAGCACGGGAGTTTGCGGATATGAGAAGCAAACAGTAGGGGGGATCCTCTTCTGCTTTAGCGGTGTGATCCGGTGTTAGATCAGTTCATCCTTTACAATTCCGGCAATGATTTCCGGTGCCAGGCCCTTTTTCATTCCCGGGCATGAGTTGGCCATGGCCTCCCAGTTTTCCGGGTGACGGGCAACCGTCGGTATAAACGGCCAGGCTCTGCACATGCGGGGTTTGACCGCATGAATGGTGCATTGTTTTTCAGGGTCGAAAAAAACGCAGGTTTCATCCTCTTTCTGGGCCAGTACAAACCGGCTTCCGGACGGGTTGCAGTACCGGCCGGTAAACCGGCCCTCTTCAACCCCAATCAGTTTGCTGATATTCTTAATGTCTTCAGGGGTGACATAGGTACCGCCGAATCCTTTACAGCATTGCCCGCACTGCTGACATTCAAAAATATCCCGGGCCTGGTTCACGTCAACATCCATATCGTTTTTCTAGTGCCTTCTGCATGGTTAACTGGTCCACATACTGCAGATCACCACCCATGGGAATGCCGGAGGCAATCCGGGTGATGCACAAGTTATGCGGTTTGAGCTGATCCAGAATATAGGAGGCGGTGGCCTCTCCCTCCACATCCGTACCCGTGGCGATGATAATCTCCTTGATTTTGCCGGACCTGGCTTTTTTGACCAGCTCCTTTACCCGGATATCATCCGGTCCGATACCATCCATGGGTGACAGGGTACTGCCCAGGACATGGTATACGCCTTTAAATGCCAGTGATTTTTCAATTGCGGCCATATCAGAGGGCTTTTCCACCACACAGACCAGGGCCGGGTCCCGTGTGGGATCAGCACAGATTTTGCACAGGGTATTGTCTGTCAGGGCAAAGCAGATGGAACACAGTTTGACGTTTCGCTTGAGTTCAAGAATATCAGCGGACAACGTCTGCGCTTCCTTGTCTGATGCATGAAGCAGATGGAGCGCCAGCCTTTCACCGGTTTTCCTGCCGATTCCTGGCAGTTTGGAAAAACTGTCGATCAACTTGACTATGGATTCAGGATAATGGCTCACACGTTATGGCTTTTAAAAACGGTGCTACATGCCCGGAATCTTCATTCCACCGGTTAATTTGTTCATTTCGGTGGAAACCATTTCCTGGGATTTGTTCAGGGCATCATTCACGGCAGCCAGGATCAGATCCTGAAGCATTTCAACATCTTCAGGGTCAACGACCTCTTTTTCCAGTTCAATGGCTTCAATTTTCTGGCCGCCATTGGCAATCACCTTGACCATGCCGCCTCCGGCAGTGGCTTCAACGGTTTTTGTGGTCAATTCTTCCTGGGCCTTGAGCATTTTTTTCTGAAGCTTCTGGGCCTGCTTCATCATCTGGTTCATATTTCTCATATCTTTGTGTCTCCTTTAAGTAATATCAACAATACTTCCGTTAAAAGTTTCAGTGACCTTGGCCACGAACGGGTGGCTGAGTGCATCCTGTTTCTTCTTTGCATCCATCCGTTTCTGCTGACCAAGTGCGCTGTCCGATTTCGGATCATCGATAATACTCACTTTTAATGATCTATTAAAAAAATCCCGGCAATGGGAAACCAGTTCACTGTGTTTGGTTTCAAGGCGCTTTGAATCAAAGCTTGAGCACTTTGACAGCTCAATGATGATCTGTGAATCATCCACCTTTTTCACCTGGCTTTTCAATAAGAGGGCCGAGATGAACGGCATGGGTTTTTCAATGCTTTTGATAAACGCCTGCCAGTTTTGCGTGTTGACAGGGCGGTGGGCCGGTTCAATATTCCCGCTGTCCGGAACCGGGATCTGGGCATCATCATTTGGGGAAGCCGGTATATAGGGTGAGGCAGGCTCATTGACCCCGGAGGGTGGTGTGTCCTGGGTACGAGAAGCAGGCCGGTCTGATTGCTGCCCGGAAAGGGGGGGCTTATTGGGTATCCCATGATGCCCGGATGGTGACTCAGCCTGAGCTCTGGACAGGGTTGGGGGCGTTCCGGCGGGCGTGGGCGCTCCCGGCCCCCCGGTATAGGGGCAGGGGGATAGCTGTCCGTCAATCTGTTGTGCCAGAAGATCCAGTTTTTGGATAATGCTGTCAAGCTGGGCAGAAGGATTCAGTGTGAGTAATTTGAGCATCACCATTTCCAGGGCAGTCTGGGTATGGAATGCATAATTGACCAGGTTCTCTTCTGCAAGCAGTACCTGGACCAATGCATTCAGATGGGCCGCTGAAAGTTCCAAGATCAGTTCACCCGACTGCTGCTTTGCCTGCATGGGCATCTCAAGGGCGGCGGATTCCGGGCCGCATACCTTGAGAATCGTCAGATTCCTGAAATGGGTGATGATATCATTGTAAAAGCGCTTCAAATCATGGCCGCTACTTTTTGCCCTGTCGATGATGTCGATCAGGGAGGACCCGTCAGCATGGATAATGGCCCGGGTGATGTCCATGAGAATGCCGGGATTGATGACACCCAGGTGGGTCAGCACCTCATCGTGGGAAATCGTCGGTTCGGGTGATATGGACAGTATCCGGTCCAGCAGGCTCAAAGAATCCCTTATGGAACCGTCAGCTTGGATAGCGATGGCTTCGCAGCTTTCCTCGGACAGGGTAAATCCCTCGTTCCGGCAAAGCGTATTCAGATGGGATGAAATCAGATCAAGCCTTACCCGTCCAAGGTCATGGCGCTGACACCTGGAGAGGATAGTGGCAGGGATTTTGTGCACTTCCGTCGTGGCAAATATAAACATCACGTGATCCGGCGGCTCTTCCAGGGTTTTGAGCAGCGCATTGAATGCTGCCGTGGAAAGCATGTGAACCTCATCTATGATGTATATTTTTAACCTGGCAGATGCCGGCATGTAGGTCACATTTTCTCTGAGCTCTCTGACCTGATCCACTGAGTTGTTGGACGCGCCGTCAATCTCAAAGACGTCCGCCGCATGCCCGCGTGTAATATCCAAACATATATTACAGGTGTTGCAAGGGATTTTTACAGGCCCGGTTTCACAGTTCATGGCCTTGGCAAGAATTCTGGCGATGGTGGTCTTTCCGGTACCCCTGGGCCCGGTAAACAAAACGGCATGGGCCACGCGATCACCGTCAATGGCATTTTTCAAGGTGGTGGTGACATGATCCTGTCCGATCACCTCTTCAAAATTCTGTGGACGGTATTTAAGGGCTAAAACTTGATATGACATGGTCGCGGCATGTAATATGGCGGAGAGGGAGGGATTCGAACCCTCGGTGCCCTTGTGAGACACACACGCTTTCCAGGCGTGCACCTTCAGCCATCTCGGTCACCTCTCCTGAATTGTTTAAATCCATGGCAAAATAGTATCTTTTTGAACCGGTGTCAAGGTGTAATGAATTGATTCCTTGATATTGCCTGATAATTTTTCATTGCGCTGATCCGGAATCCAGACGAATCGGGGGACTGACAACGCAGTCCTTTGAGCCGTTTTTTACGGCATGAATCAGAACCCGCATGGCCGGCCCATCCTGTTGCGTATATACGAACCTCATGGCGTGTACATGAAGGTCGCAGCGGGACAGCCAAACAAGCAGTTCCTGAATCCTTTCAGAGGGATAAACCAGAAAAAAAGACCCATGGTCGATGAGCAGCTGCTGGGCGGCCCGGCATACGGTTTCAACGGTCAGGCGGATCTCATGCCGGGCGATGGCTTTCTCCGGGTCGGGGTTCAGCCTGCCGCTTCCTGTTTTCTTATACGGCGGGTTCGAGACAATAGTCCCTACTTTGAATGATGGGTCTGATGTGCAAAACTCTATAATGTCCCTGTGAATGATGGTTACGCGGTCCGATAAGCGATTGATCCCGATGTTCTTTTGTGCCAGCCGGGCCAGGCGATCCTGTACCTCAATTCCAATCGCGCGGTAGTGGGGCAGCCGATGGGCCAGTAAAATGGCCAGAATGCCGCATCCCGTACCGATATCCAGAATGGTCTGCAGGGCCTGGTCGTGCTTTGGCGGATCTGTTATCTCAAAAATTCTATTGGATGGCGGGGTGGGGGTCGGGCGGGTTTGAACCACAAAATCGGCCAACAGTAAAGAATCGGTCGAGAAACGGTATCCTTTGGCCGGCTGTGTCAGTAATAGTTCGTATCCCGGGATGGCATCAACTGTGTATTTTTCCAATTTGAAACCGGATCTGTTCGACCTGTGATGGTGCGATTTTGCTGTTGATACTTGAGAGCATATCCTTTTCAAGAAATGAAAGCTGGTGGATCCAGGCTGAGCTTGACACATGAACAATCAGGATTTTGTCCTTGAACGCGTGGGGCTTTGCATTCCTGGCAATGGGCTCACCCACGGCGTCACTCCAGACATCCCAGATACGGGTCAGATGGGTGTCCGACTCCTTGCGGAACTGGCCAAGGGCCTTGTCTAAAATGCCGCTGATATGAATCAGGTTGCTGTTTTTATCTTTTTTATCCACATGAACTGCTTTCATCAACGGGTATGGGTTTTGAAATTGACCGTCTAACGATGTGCCATACTATCCGAATCTTCCTGAATAATCAAGCTGTCCTAAGTGTTCTCAGAGAAATAAATATTGATATTTAGAGTTGATAAATATAAATAATGTTATATTTTTCAGTCATGACAATCGTAATGAATAAGTATCAATCGACGGATAATTAGGAACATTATATGAATTGGGATTGGGACAAGCTCAGGGAAAACCAAAACAAATACCAGCAGAAAAAGGACAGCGGTGACGGGAGAATCCCTAAACCACCGCAGATGGATGATTTTTTCGAGAAATTCAAAAATTTTCGATTTCCAGGACTTATAGTGGTGATCATTATATTGCTGGCTGTTTTTTTTGGCAGCTCAGTCGTCTTTACGGTGGATCGAAATGAGGTCGGGGTGATCCAGCGCTTTGGCAAATATCACAGAACCGTTGGACCAGGATTGAATTTCAAGATGCCCCGCGGGGTTGAAAAGGTAACCATGGTGGACATCAAAACCCGCGTGTCCGAAGAGTTCGGCTTAGGCGTGTCTACCGGTCGGGGCGGATCACTGGGATCCCGTCAGGAATCGTCCCTGATGCTGACCGGAGACCTGAATGTGGCTGTCGTTCCCTGGATCGTTCTCTACAGGAGAGCAGAACCCCGGAATTACCTGTTCAAGGTCAAGGATGTCAGATCACTTCTCAGGGATATGTCCGAAGCCACCATGAGAACGGTTGTTGGGGATCGGAGCATTAATGAGGTAATTTCCAAGCGTGAGGAGATTGCTCTGGCTGCGAAGGAAAAACTTCAACAGGAGATGGATCAGTCCCAGGCCGGCATCAGCATCGTTACCATTGAGATGAAGAAAACCAACGTACCCGGGCGGGTGCAGCCCTCATTCAATGAGGTGAACCAGGCGATTCAGGAAAAGGAGCAGACCATCTATAAAGCACGCGAGGAATACAACAAAGCGGTTCCTCTCGCCAAAGGTGAGGCCCAGCGGGTGATCAAGGATGCAGAAGGGTATGCCATCGATCGGGTCAATCGGGCCCAGGGGGATGCGGTGAGGTTTACGGCCATATACCAGGAATATGCCAAAGCCAAGGATGTCACCAAAAAGCGGATGTATCTCGAAACCATGCTTGATGTATTTCCCAAGCTGGGCTCAAAATACATCATTGATTCGGATCAGAAAAACCTGCTGCCCTTTTTGAATATAGAAAAGGATTCGGTAACTGCAAAAGAACTACTCTTTAAAAAAGGTGAATAAATACACATGAACAATACGGCCAAACCCATTTTGCTGATCCTCCTACTGCTCGGTGTCTTTATCGTTTTCAATTCCATATTTATCGTGGATGAAACCGAGCAGGTGATCATTACCCAGTTTAAAAAGATCGTCAGGGAACCCATCAAGGAACCCGGGCTCAAATTCAAGATTCCCTTTATCCAGAAAGCCAACTATTTTGCCAAAAACCTTCTGGAATGGGATGGCGACCCGGACCAGATCAACACCAAGGATAAGGTGTATATCGTTGTGGACACCTTTGCCCGGTGGAAGATTTCGGATCCGGTCAAGTATTTCCAGACCATTCAGGATGAGTTAGCGGCCCTTAAGCGCCTGGATGATATTATCGATCCGGCCATGCGAAACCTGATTACCTCCTATCGACTGGTGGAGAGTGTCAGGAATACTGACCGGCCCATGGATACGTTCGAATCCGGAGAGGACGGCCCGAAGCGTTCGCTGTACACGGTTGATCTGGGCCGGGAAGAGATTACACGTCTCATCGTCCAGCAGGCACAGCCCAAACTCAAGGAGTTCGGTATTGAACTGGTGGATGTCAAGATCAAACGGATTAACTATATTGATAATGTGCGCGAATCGGTTTACGATCGAATGATTGCCGAGCGTCGGCAGATTGCTGAAAAATTTCGTGCGGAAGGCAAGGGAGAGGCCAGCAAGATCAGGGGTGAAAAGGAGAAGGAGCTTCAGGTGATTAAATCAGAGGCCTATAAAACCGCACAGGCCATCAAGGGGGAGGCCGATGCACAAGCCACCCAGATCTATGCAGATGCCTACAGTGCAGATCCTGAATTCTATGCGTTTTTAAGAACCCTTGAGGTGTACAAAGAATCCCTGAACAATGACAGTACGCTGGTGTTGTCCACTGATTCGGATTTTATGAGATATCTTAAAGGAATAGAAAAAGAATAAACAACCCCGAGTATTGAGTGGTTGAACCCGGCAGGCGGGGCATCCACTCAATACTCGCAAAAACTAACGAATTATTTTTTCTTTCTCTGATGACGGGTTTTGGCAAGGAGTTTTCTGTGTTTATGCTTTCTCATCTTTTTCCGTCTTTTCTTCATTACACTACTCAAAAGAATCACCTCCCTTTCTCATTTCTATATAAAATTGTTAGTTTGTATATTTTAAAAACAGAACTATAACATAATTGCCATTGTCATGTCCAACTATTTCTCGCCTCCCGCCCTTGCCCCTGAAGATCGGGCCACTTTTCAGAGCTGGGGTTGATGGATGCAGGCACAACGACGGTTTAGCCCGGGAGAGCACGCCATTGTCGAACAGGCAGCCGACTTTGCAGAAGAGCTGGTGAGCAATCATTTCAAAATGTCTTCCGGTCAGTGGCTGAGGCATCAGTATGATATCGTGACCGCCAAGGACATGGCACCCCACGAGGTTGTGGAGGGGCCCTACGCCCAGGTCATCAAGTATGAGGCCCGGGTGAAAACCAAAGAACTGGGTTCCGCTGCCTACGATTATTATAAGGTCTGCCTTCAGGATGCGGCCATTTTGTCTATCGTGGATCAAAATGCGGATCTGAAGCTTTATCCGTTTTTACTCTACGTCATCACCCATGAGCTGGTGCATGTGGTCCGGTTTGGCCGGTTTTTGCAGATTTATGAAAAAACCAGCGAAAAGAAAGACGCCATGCAGGAGGAGCGGGTGGTCCACCGGATGACCGATGAGATATTAATCCGGGTGAATGTAAATGGGATGAAGACGGTTCTGCATTACTATGGACAATGGAGAACGGCTGAATAAACAAGGGTTTCAGCGTTCAAAATTTTCAATATCACCTGTCTTGACAAGAAAAAAAGACTGACTATTTTATCTTTGATTTTAATGAGGACCCACTAAAGAATGGAGAGAGTGCAACATGCCGGTTTATGAATATGAATGTGGCCAGTGTGGTCAAATTCAGGAGGCATTTCAAAAAATTTCTGATCCCCCTCTTGAAGTATGTGATCAATGCAAGGGCAGACTTAGCAAACTGATTTCCCATAGTACGTTTCATTTAAAGGGCTCTGGGTGGTATGTCACGGACTACGGCAAAGGTGATTCCAAATCATCCGGTAAATCCACCTCTCCAGCCAGTACGAACTCAAAAAGTACAGACTCGAAAAAAACTTCCGCTTCAACCCAGGAATCATAGGCACCGGATCATTCGAATCCATATGGCCAGGCGGTTTAACGGAAGTTGAACACAATACGTAAAGTAAATACAAACACAGCTAGATGTAAGTTAACAAAAAGGAGAAGTGAACCATGAGTTTTAGACCATTACAGGACCGTATTCTGGTTGAACGTGTTGATGAGGATGAAAAAACCAAAGGCGGGATTATTATCCCTGATACCGCAAAGGAAAAACCTGCACAGGGCAAAGTCGTTGCCACGGGTAACGGTCGTGTCGGTGAAGACGGAAAACTGCTTCCCATGGATGTAAAAGTGGGCGATACTGTGCTTTTCAGCAAATACGGCGGCACTGATGTGAAAGTTGATGGTGTTGAATACCTGATTTTACGCCAGGATGACGTTCTTGGGGTTATCGAGTAACCAAACGCATTTGAATAAACGACCAAATAATTATTGATATAAATGGAGAATGTGAAAAATGGCTAAAGAGATTAAATATGATGCCAAGGCCCGCGAAGCGATGCTTAAAGGCGTAAGAGCTCTGGCTGATGCAGTCGTAGTTACCCTTGGACCCAAAGGAAGAAACGTTGTTATTGAAAAATCCTGGGGCTCTCCCAATGTAACCAAAGACGGTGTTACCGTTGCAAAAGAGATCGATCTTGAAGATAAGTTTGAAAACATGGGCGCCCAGATGGTCAAAGAGGTGTCCAGCAAAACCAGTGATATGGCTGGTGACGGTACCACCACTGCCACTGTTCTGGCCCGCGCCATCTACGAAGAGGGACAGAAACTGGTTGTAGCCGGCAATAACCCCATGGGTATCAAAAGAGGTATTGATGCTGCAGTGGTAAAGATTGTCGATAATCTGCAGGAAATGACCAAGCCGACCAAGGATCAGAATGAAATTGCTCAGGTCGGTACCATTTCAGCCAACAATGATGAAACCATTGGTAACATCATTGCAGAAGCCATGAATAAAGTGGGTAAAGAGGGTGTCATCACTGTTGAGGAAGCCAAGTCCATGGACACGACCCTGGACGTTGTTGAAGGTATGCAGTTTGACCGCGGTTATCTGTCTCCCTACTTCGCCACAGACACTGAAAAAATGGTCGCCAACCTGGAAAACCCGTTCGTCCTGATCTGTGATAAAAAGGTATCCAGCATGAAAGATCTTCTTCCGGTCCTCGAAGAGATCGCCAAAACCGGTAAGCCGCTGGTGATTATTGCAGAAGATATTGAAGGTGAAGCACTGGCGACTCTGGTCGTGAACAAGCTCCGCGGTACCCTGAATGTTGCTGCTGTTAAAGCACCGGGTTTTGGTGACAGAAGAAAAGCCATGCTCGAAGACATTGCCGTTCTCACCGGCGGTCAGGTGGTATCTGAAGATATCGGTCTCAAGCTTGAAAATGTGACCCTGACCGATCTGGGTCAGGCTAAAACCATCTCCATCGACAAAGACAACACCACCATCGTTGACGGTGCCGGTTCCAAAGAAGCTCTTGAAGGCCGTGTAAAAATGATCCGTGCCCAGGCTGAAGAAACCTCTTCAGATTATGACAGGGAAAAACTCCAGGAAAGACTGGCTAAGCTGGTCGGTGGTGTGGCTGTCATCAATGTCGGTGCAGCAACTGAAACAGAGATGAAAGAAAAGAAAGCCCGTGTTGAAGATGCTCTGAATGCAACCCGTGCAGCCGTTGAAGAGGGTATTGTTCCCGGTGGCGGCGTGGCCCTGGTTCGCAGCATTGACTGCCTGGCTGACATGAACCTGGAAGGCGAAGAGAAACTCGGCGTTGATGTTGTGGCCAGAGCCATTGAAGAACCCCTGCGCAAGATTGCCGACAACGCCGGTGTTGAAGGTTCTGTAGTGATCAACAAGGTAAAAGAGGCCAACGGTGCATTCGGTTACAATGCCAGAACAGACGTCTATGAAGACCTGATTGAAGCCGGTGTTATCGATCCCAAGAAAGTGGTTCGTTTTGCACTGCAGAATGCCGCCAGCGTGGCATCTGTTATGTTGACCACTGAAGCGATGATTGCTGAAAAACCGGAAGAAAATGCCGGTGCAGCCGGAATGCCTGGCGGCGGAATGCCGGGTGGCGGAATGGGCGGAATGCCGGGTATGATGTAAGATATCCCGCATTAACAAAGTTCTAGTCCAAGGATAGTATAAAGCCTTTGCGCGCCAGCGTGCAAAGGCTTTATTATTTGAATAAGAACTTGACATGGGGCACGGGCTCATATACTTAGTTTTATTGAGTTTTAAGTAAAAACAGTTCGAGAAGAATATTAAATCTGGAGAAAATATGATCACTGAGACGGTTGGTTTGTTTTATATGCTGAGTGGTGCAGGACCTGTTGTCAAATTTGTGCTGCTCCTGCTTCTCTTCTTTTCCATCACATCCTGGGCAATTATCTTTATCAAATATAGATATATTCGCAAAGCATATAAAGAATCGGCGGATTTTACCGACCTGTTCTGGCAGTGCAGGAATCTGGCCGATGCATTCACCAAGGCCAAAGCCCTTAAACCCAGCCCGGTTTCCCGGGTTTTTATGACCACCTATATGGAGATGGCGCGTTCAAATGCCAAGGATAAGGATAAACAGACCCTGTCCAAAGGGCGCTTGTCCTATATCCAGATCATGGGTAATGTCCAGCGCACCATCAACCGTGCCATCAATGTGGAGATCCGGCGGATCAGTCAGCTGGTGCCGTTTCTGGCTACTGCGGGAAATACCGCACCTTTTATCGGGCTGTTCGGGACCGTATGGGGTATCATGAACACCTTCCAGGGCATCGGCCTGTCCGGTTCCGCAAGCCTGGCTGTTGTGGCCCCGGGTATCTCAGAGGCACTGGTGGCCACGGCCGCCGGCCTGGCCGTAGCCATCCCCTCTGTAATTGCCTACAACTATTTTGTTGATCGAATCAAGATCATGGACTCGGAACTCCAGAGTTTTGCCGCCGATCTGCTCAATATCATAGAAAGAGACAGCCTTAAACCGGCGGCTCCCGTAGCGCCAGCCAAGGAGGAATAATGCAGTTTGGTACCGGTAGCGACCAGTTCATGTCTGACATCAATGTGACCCCGTTTGTGGATGTCATGCTCGTATTGCTGATTATTTTCATGGTCACTGCACCCATGATGGTGCAGGGCGTGAATGTGGATCTGCCCAAGGCAACGGCCAAGGCCCTCAAATCGAATGAGGAGCAGCTCATTGTTTCCGTGGATATCGACGGCAAGGTGTTCATCAATGAACAGCCGGTCAAGGTGGCCGGCCTGACTCCCAAACTCAGAGCCATACTGGAGCATTTTGAAAATAAGAATGTATATCTTCGGGCAGACAAAAAAGTCCCTTATGGTATCGTTGTCAATGTGATTTCAAAGATCAAGCAGGCTGGTGTGGACAGTCTGGGGATGATCACATTGCCCGACGATGAAAAAGAGGAATCCTAACAGATCGGTATCAATCCAGTGGCACTTTTCAAAAGACAAGACCATGTGGCCGTGATGGAGCATGATGAAAACGATCAGATGGGATTCACCTTTATCGGGCTGTCTATCCTGGCCCATGTGTTTTTCCTTCTGGCCATGCTGTTTCTTCAGAATCTCCATTTTACAAAACCTTTGCCGCCGGTGATCCAGGTGGATCTGATCTCCTTTGCGCCGGAACCGGTATTCGAAGATTTGTCCGGACCGGATGAACCGGCCAAAGCAGTGGAAGAAATGATCGAGGAAAAGGTGGTGGACCCCAACAAGGACCTGTCCAAGGAGGTGGTCACACCCGAGGATGTCCCCAAAA
The DNA here is from genome assembly GCA_004796375.1 of Desulfobacteraceae bacterium. Lineage (GTDB taxonomy): Bacteria > Desulfobacterota > Desulfobacteria > Desulfobacterales > Desulfobacteraceae > MADRE2. Next base: position 5,858 of record QZLA01000062.1, on the reverse strand, counting down.
AAGCACCGCCCAAAAAGATGGTGGTTAAAAAGCCGGATATCAGCCTGAAGACCAAGCCTAAGAATTTGAAGGAGCTCATCAAATCCAAACAGGAAGAGGCTAAAAAGGCGGACAAGAAAAAACCTGAAAAGGTGGTGGAAAACAAGGAAACTCCAAAGCAGGCGGCCGAGGATACAAGTAACCAGCTCACCCAGGCGTTGAGCAGGCTGGAACAGATGGTCAAGGAGCAGAACAAGCAGAAACAGGCCAGGGCCAAAGACAAAGAGGGTGGGGGCACGGTATCGGGATCAGGGAAGAAGAATTATAAACCCATTGATCTGTATAATATGGTCCTGGCTTCTGCCATCAACCAGAACTGGGCATTTAACGAGCGACTGGCTAACATGGAGAAAACCCTTGAGGTCAGAATCCTGATCACCGTGCTGAAAAGCGGTCAGCTCAGGGATATATTTTTTGAAACCCGGTCAGGGAATAATTACCTGGATGAATCAGCAGAGAAAGCCATCAGGAAGGCACTACCTTTGCCTGAACTGCCCAAGGGGTACTCAACATACACGGTGGGCCTTATATTTACTCCCAAAGGATTGAAATAACCTATGATGAGCCAAAATATACCGAATTTAAAGACAAGCCTCGCCTGGTGCCGGTTTAAGATGATCCTGCTCACGGTACTCTGGGCCATGGCTACGGGAGTGCCTGCTGCAACGGCGCAACAGACCTACACCTATATCAATATCAACAACCCCTATATTTCAAAAATTCCTTTTGCCATTACTGAATTCAAGTCGATGAATGGTTTGGAGACTGAGAGGGACAGCGCCTTGATCGCCAATGAAATCATGGGGCGCGCCCTTGATTTTACCGGGTACATCCAGATCATGAATCCGGCGGCCTTTCTGGTGAATCCGGCCCAGACCGGTATTACCCTGAGGGATATCAATTTCAGAGACTGGACCGGGATCGGTGCGGAATTCATCATCACCGGAGGGGTAACGGCCCGCAACGGCGATGTCAAGCTGGAACTGCGGATGTTTGATGCGTTTAAGGGAAAACTGGTGGTGGGTAAAGTCTATTCCGGCCCCAAACTTCAGATCCGAAAGATGGTCCATAAATTCTGCAGTGAGGTCTCCTTTTTCCTGACCGGAAAGTGGGGGGTTTTTGACAGCCAGATCGCATTTGTATCGACGGTAAAGAACAATAAGGAGGTCTTTGTCTGTGATTTTGACGGTTCCAATCCCAGGCAGATCACGGATCATAAAAGCATTACGCTTTCTCCCACGTGGTCATCTGACCGCAAGTGGCTGGCCTATTCTTCCTATGCCAGGGGGAAACCGGATATCTATATCAAGAATATTGAAGAGAACCGCGGTGCCATTGTCAATTTCAAGGGAATGAACATCTCTCCGGACTGGATGCCCAACCAGTTCAAGCTTGCCGCAGCACTGAGTTTTTCTGGAGACCAGGAAATTTATTTGTTGACCGGGAAGGGAGAAATTATTAAAAGGGTAACTAAAAGCTGGGGCATCGATGTCTCCCCCTGCTTTTCCCCGGATGGGAATAAGCTGGCGTTTGTGTCAAAGCGGGCGGGTGTCCCCCAGATATATATCAAGGATTTACGGACTGACAGGGTCAGTCGTCTCACATTTGAAGGGAAGTACAACACCTCACCGGCATGGTCACCGGATGGGGATAGAGTAGCATACGTGGGGGTTGTCGATAATGAGATCGACATCTATTCCATTGACCTTGAGGGGGGCGCTCCTATCAAGCTGACATCCGGACAGGGGGATAACGAGGATCCGGCATGGTCTGCCGATGGCAGTATGATCGTTTTTTCATCCACACGGCAGGGCGGGAGATCCAGACTGTTCGTCATGACAGCAGGCGGCGCGTATCAAAGACAGATTTTAGACCTTCCGGGTAAACAGACAGACCCGGACTGGTCCGTTGGAATACGAAAGAAATAGTCAATATAAGTTAAATTAACCGAACAAGGAGGAGTGATGAAAAAAAGAGTAATGATACACCTGGTAATGGCTTTTCTGGTAGCTGGACTTTTCATGACCGTCTCATGCCAAAAAAAGCAGATTGCGCCAGCCACAACAGTTGAAAATCAGCCGGCGACCAGCACAACCGGCAGTTCAGGTACAACCGGTTCAGGTTCAGGTTCAGGCTCAGGAACATCCTCCAGCGGTGGCGGTTCTGACGCGGGTATCAGTGAAGCCGAGCTTGCTGCAGCCAAGGCCGCTGCTGCAGAAAGACGGTTTGGCAATCAGGATATTCATTTCAAATATGACAGTGCCGAACTGTCCTCAATGGCAAAAATGGTTTTAAAAGACAAAGCCGCCTGGATGAAGGCAAATCCCACCAAATATGTCAGTGTTGAGGGACATTGTGACGAACGCGGTACCACGGAGTACAACCTGGCACTGGGTGAACTTCGCGCAAAAGCAGCTAAAAACTACCTGGTGAATCTGGGTATTGCCTCCTCCCGTTTAAGCACCATTTCATACGGCGAAGAACGGCCCCTGGATACCGCATCCAACGAGTCCGCCTGGAAAAAGAACAGACGGGCGCATTTTGTGATCCAGTAGACCGGGTCCGTAAAAGTAATCCGGTGCAGGCGCAGATCTGGTGTTCAAGCAGGTGCTGCGCCTGTATCTTGTATGCTTTGAGGTAATGGTGTCAGTTTAAATTTTAGGGTTGTTCCGTGTGTAATTTGTTTGGAGCGTTGATATGAGAGCTTGTCATCTTTTTTTCGGTCTTTTTTTGGCGGGTACACTGTTTATGACCGGCTGTGTATCTACCGATCAGATTCAGATCCTGGAGAATCGGGTCACTTCACTTGAAATGGAAAACAACCGTCAGATATCAAAGAATAAGGAAAAGCAGAAACGAGATGAAGAGATCAACCGGCAGGTATCTGAGATTGTCGACGAACTCAAGCCCAGGGTCGGTAGAAACGAAACCGCCATCCATGAGAAATATGCCGAAACCATGTCTCTCATCGAAGGATTGCGGCTTGAGGTTCAGCGCCTGAAGGGAATCATAGAGGAAACCAATTACAATGTACAGCAGGCTGGGCAGCAGGACCGGCAAAGCGTTGAGAAAACATTGGAACGTTTGGACAACGCCATTACCAAGAATTTTGAAAAACTGACTGCTCTGGAAAAATATATGGGGTTTGAACCCAGCGCAGGCGGGCCACCTACCCAGGCCCCCCCCTCATCCGAAGATCCTTCAGCCACCCCGGCAACACCTGAACAGGATACCACTGAAGCAGAATTGTATGCGGCCGCTAAAAAGCTGCTGGATGACGGTGACCGTGAAAATGCACGAATCCAGTTTGAAAATTTTATCAATCGGTTCCCGGATTCCGGCAATGCGGATAACGCACGGTTCTGGATCGCTGACAGCTACTATATGGACAAATGGTATGAAAAGGCAATTCTTGAGTATCAGAAGGTGCTGGAGCAGTATCCCGACAGCAATAAAACCGCTGCGGCTCTCCTGAAACAGGGATATGCTTTTGCCGAACTGGGTGAAAAGGCCAATGCCAGACTGATTTTAAGGGAGCTGATTAAAAAGAGCCCTGAATCCAATGAAGCCAAATATGCGGCTGAAAAGCTCAAAACCCTGAATTAAGCTGTTTGTTTATGAAGAAGGTGGTCGGGATTGATCCGGGGCTTGCCGGTACCGGTGTCGGGGTAGTGAGCGGCCTGGATCTCAAAGTATCCGCATATTCGTTCGGCGCCATCTCCACATCAGCCCAAGACACTACCGCTTGCCGTCTCAACCATATTTTTTCCCAGCTCACCGACTTTTTCAAGACCCAGAAACCTGATCTGGTTGTAGTGGAAGATATTTACTCTCTTGAAAAATATCCAGGATCGGGTATTATACTTGGAAAAGTTGTGGGGGTCATCCAGGTAGCAGCCCACAGGGCAGGGGTGAATGTTGAGGAAATTCCGGTTCGCGAAGTTAAAAAGATTGTGTCCGGGAACGGAAGTGCGGATAAGCACCAGATGGAGCGGGCGGTCAGGAATTACCTGAACCACCCGGAAGCGATTCGCCCGTTTCACGCATCGGATGCCCTCGGGTTGGCCCTGGCAGGTTTTTTCAGATATTGCAAGATACTATGATCGGCTATCTCGAAGGTAAAATTATACATACAGAAGCAGACCGCATTCTCCTCCAGGCAGGACCGGTGGGGTATGAAGTGGTGATCAATGCCTTTGTTCTGGATACCATTATCCGAGAGTACAGTGAACAGGATGATATCTGCCTGTATATCTATTTCCACCAGACTGAGCGGCAGCCCAAGCCGGTGCTTATCGGGTTTACCACGCTTACTGACAAAGAGTTTTTCCAGCAGTTCATTACCGTCGATGCCATTGGGCCTTTAAAGGCGATCAAAGCGCTTGACCGGCCGGTCAACGAAGTCGCCTTGGCCATTGAACATAAAAATGTGGCGGTTTTGAGCAGTCTTCCCGGTATTGGTAAGCGCAGTGCTGAAAAGATTATTGCCCAGCTCCATGGCAAAGTGGGCGCCTTTGTATCCGAGCCGAGTGAGCAGGTACCCGATGAAACAGGCGATCAAACGGCCGTGCCGGGGGATGTATTCTCCCAGGTACTTGATGTTCTGGTGGATCAACTGGGGCATGCACCGGCTCAAGCCAGAAAGATGATTGAATCGGCTGCAATGACAGAGCTGGATATTTCCACCCCGGAAAAATTGTTTGATGCCATATTCCAGGAGGGGGAAGGTTAAATGGCGGACAAGATATTATCCTACTCCTCTGACACGTCCTCTTCCTTTTCTGCACAGTCCCGGGCCATGGTATCGGGAAAGGAGGCCAGTATGGATCTGTCTCCTGAATTGATCTCCCTGCGGCCGCCAAGTTTTGATGAATATGTCGGCCAGACCGATAGCGTGGAAACATTGAAAATTGCCATACAGGCAGCCAAACTGCGTAATGAATCCCTGGATCATGTCCTCCTTCACGGGCCGCCCGGATTAGGTAAAACCACGATATCCCATATCATTGCCAATGAAATGGAAAAGGAGTTGACGGTGACCTCCGGCCCCACGCTTGAGAAGGGAGGGGATCTGATCGGGCTTCTAACCAATCTTGGGGAGGGGGACATTCTGTTTATCGATGAGATTCACCGGATTCCAAAGGTGGTTGAGGAGTTCCTTTATCCGGCCATGGAGGATTTTGCCGTAGATTTTATCTTTGACAAGGGACTGCACGCAAGAAGCCACCGATATCAACTCAAGCGGTTCGTTTTGATCGGGGCCACCACCCGCGTGGGGATGCTTTCTTCTCCCCTGCGGGACCGTTTTGGTATTTTCAGGGCCCTGGACTTTTACACTGAAGAGGAACTGGTCACGGTTATCAAGCGTTCCGCACACCTGTTGAATATTACAACGGATCAGGAAGGGGCATGGGAGCTGGCCAAACGATCAAGGGGGACGCCAAGGATCGCAAATCGCCTGCTCAAGCGGGTCAGGGATTATGCAATGGTCAAATCCGACGGCCGGATTTCAAGATCAGTGGTTGAGGCGGCCCTGACCCTGGAAGGCATTGATGCTGCCGGATTAACTGTCCTTGACCGGAACTATTTAAAAACCATTATTGATTTTTACAGCGGCGGACCGGTCGGAATCGAAGCGATATCCGCGACACTTCAGGAGGAGACCGACACCCTTGTTGATGTGGTGGAACCGTTTCTGCTGAAAATCGGATATGTTTTAAGGACATCCAGCGGAAGGCGGGCCTCCCAGAGTGCATACAGGCACCTCGGCATGCTGCCGCCGGATAAATAAGATAAGCAAAATAATCTAGTGAAGCCGG
>QZLA01000133.1 GCA_004796375.1 Desulfobacteraceae bacterium | reverse complement strand
GTTATCTCCATTAACTCCAGTATTGTATCTGTCATTTCGCAGCATCCTTCTACGAGGTGTCATTGGAAGTTAATTTAGACCAGGGAAATCAGAAAAAAAATCGGGCAGGCGCTATTTGTTTTGTAATCCTAAGACTAATTATGTTGTAGGTCGGGAACCTACAGGGGTGAACAGGGAGAAAAATTAAAACAGGCCGGTTTCAACCCAGATCGCGGCCCGTCGGATCAGCTCATTATTATGCTTAATGCCCAGTTTCTGTTTGATTCTTTCCCGGTGGGCGCCCACGGTCTTGATGCTGATATTCAACTGAATGGCAATATCTTTTGAGAGCATACCCAGACCGATCAGGTGGAAAATTTCCATTTCCCTGTCAGTCAGGGTTTTTAACGGTGATTCATTGATCTGATCCCGCTGGTTCTGGAAACGATTCAGGATGTTCGCCATGATATTCGGACTGACGTAAATCTTGTCTGACATGATATGTCGAATGGCATTCACAACGGACTCCGAGGCTTCCTGCTTCATAATGTACCCCTTTGCCCCGGCCATGATGCAGCGTTCAGCATATAAAGACTCATTGTGCATGGACAACACCAGCGTATATATATTCGGATAATTTTTCTCAACATCGTTTATGATATTGATACCATCGCTTTCCTTCAACGAAAGATCAACGATCACAAGATCCGGCTTTTTTTCTTCAACCAGGTCCATCGCATCTGCAACATTATCTGCCTCACCGATAACGGTGATATCATCTTCAGAATTGATCAAATCTTTCATTCCCATCCTGAAAATGGGATGATCTTCTACAAGTATGAGCTTTATGGATTTCTGCAAAAGTCCCTCTTTATCATGCCCTTAATTCGTCTTTGTTCAATTCAATGAGGACAACAGTCCCCCCCTCATCCGGAGATGCCAGTTTGAATGCCGCACCAATCATCCCGGCTCTGTGCCTCATGATCTTTAACCCCATACCTTTTGACGGACCATCTTTTTTGAGCCCGATACCTTCGTCCTTTATGGAGAGTTCAATTTTTTCACCCGTATCAGCCAGTATGGTGTCAATGGTTTTTGTTTTTGCATGTTTTACAGCGTTGTAGACTGCCTCGTAGGTAATATAGTACAGATGAAATGCAGTGGAAGTGTCTGCAAAGGATTGAGAAAAGGTGCAGATGAACCGGCAGGATATCCCAAAGACATCCGTCACATAAAGGGCCAGGTCCCGAATGAACGGTTCGAGGTTATGCTCGGAAAGATTGATCGGGAACAGGCCGTGGGAAAGCTGCCGTGTTTTTTCAATACTTTCAATCATCAGGCACCTGATCTTCTCCAGGTTTTGAGATTCATCCATCTTCTTTTTTTCAAGATTCCGGACCAGCAGTTTTGTCAGTGCTTCAATCCCAATTAAATGAGGGCAGAGGTCATCATGAAGTTCCATTGCAATTTTCCGGCGTTCCTTTTCACCCGCACGAAGAATCTGTTTTTCAAACTTGCGGGTCTCTGTGATATCTTCCATGGACACCAGTATGCATTTTTCCTGTCCAAAATCGATCACTTCAGCAGAAACCACACCGGTTCGTCTTTCTCCGTTTGAGTGGAAAAAACCCAGCTCCTTTTTTTTGAGACGGTGATTGCGTCTGCCCTCCTCAAGTAATTCGATGCCCTCTTTTTCATGAACGAAAAAATTCAGGGTATTAAATTGAACATTGATCAGTTGGGAATGATCATACCCGGATATGGATAAAAAACTGTCATTGGCATCGATGATAATTGCTTTATTCAATGTCATGATGACCATACCACTGGGACTGCTGCGAAACGCCTTTGAAAACTTTGATTCGGACAGTTTCAGCGCCAGCTCCCGTTTCTTTCTCTGGGTAACGTCTCTTAAGACGCCGGTGTATCCGATCGCAGACTTATTTGCATCAAATAGCAGCGAAATAGATGTTTCAACGGCGCATCGTGCACCATTTGATTTTACAAGTTCAAACTCACTGGTTGTGACGGCATTGCCGGTTTTTCTGATTTCAAGGAAGAGAAGATTTATTTTTTCTGTATTTTCCTGGTCCATAAACGCATCAATTTTTTTATCTAACACACTATCTGAGAATGCTTCCAGTATTTTTTCCATGGAAAAATTGATAAAAATGAATCGACCTGAAAAATCCAATTCAAAGTATCCTTCCTCCATTCTCTCCAAAATCGTGCGATATTTCTCTTCACTTGCTCTCAGCGCTTCTTCAGTTCTCTTATGCTGGGATATCTCCAACTGGAGGCTGGCGCTGTATCTTTCCAGTTTCTCCATAAAATCATTGAAATATTCTGAAAGCCGGCCGATTTCATCGGACGACGCAACCGGCATTCGAGTGGAGAGGTTGCCTGAAGCCCCTATGGAAAAACGCTCCATGAGCGTCTCCAAAGGATCAAGCACTTGACTGTTCATCCACAAAGAGGTCAGAAATACCAGTACGATAATTGAAAGAACAGTTGCGGTAATAATCATCCGGATGGTTTTCAGCGGCCAATAGATTTCATCAAAATAACTTGCTGAAGCCACGATCCAATCATATTCGGGGATATAATTGAAAATGACCAGTTTCTTTCTCTCCACGGATTCCTGTGGATTTTTCCATGAATAAACAAGTTTCCCATTCTTCAATGCAGTAATTTTCTGAACAAAATACTCACCCGACTCATCCTGTACATTGTAATAATTTCCTTTGGTAAAAGGATGAACGACCAGATTGCCCTTGCTGTCTGTGATATAGGCATACCCGCTTGTTCCAAACTTTAAATCCAGGATGGCATCTTTGAAATCCGAAATATCAATAAGCTCCCTGAACTCCTCCCGGTAGGATGACACGGAAATAATCCAGTCCCAGGGTTCAAAGTATACCATATACATGGCTTTAGGCCGCTTTTTCACTTCATTCGGATTCTGCCAGTCATATTCAAGATATCCCTGTTTTTTCTTGACCATGATCTGGACAAATTCATGATCCATGAAATTTCTTCCGGCAACACCGGGTACCGGGTGTTCAATGGCGATCCCGTTACTGTCAGCGCAATATATATAACCGGTCTTTCCGATGGTCTGGCTGAACAACAGCCTTACTGATCTTTTCTTTGCCTCTTTTTCACTGATCAATCCATTTTGAAAATCCGAATATATGCTTTGAACCATATCCCGATTGGTTTCAGCAGTTGTCTTGAGGTGATTTTTGATAGAGGTGCTTGCCGCTGTCCTGACCATATTGAGGATTGCAGCGGTGGCGTTGGTCAGCTCACTTTCGATATTGGTTTCAATGGTTGACCGGACTGTTTGGTAAATAACCGTGCCGCCTGTGAGAACCGCGATGGTAAACACCGCGGCAAGACTACCGATCAATTTGAATCGAATGCTTGAATTTTTGATGCGTTCAGCTATTTTCAAGCTTAATTTCCCTTAAACCCTTATCATATGGTGCTTCTCAGTTTTTTTATATTCTAGTATTTGTGTAACTTACAATGGGTTTTAGCCTACAACACAAAAAAATGCAAAAGCTAACGTTTCAGTCATAGTTGATCCTGTGCACTGATCTACGGTGTCCCCAATATGCGAACAATTCAATAAGCTCTGAATCATTGAACTTAAAAAACTGAAGCACTTCTGATTGAAGGCAAAAGCTAAAAGGAAACGAAATTTCTGACTACGACATCGGTGCTGATATCGTTGACAAGGTTGTTGCCGGTCTTGAACAACACAGCATGACTCAACTTTCCGAGCACCAGGACGTCACACTGGATGTATCCAGAAAAATGCTTGAAGCCGCGTTGTAGGATAACTGAATATTGGATAGCAGCTACTATTCAGTGGCGCCAGATTGTCTGGATTTTTGTAGCACCTGCTACAGACAATGACTCTTTTATCTTTTATATTTTCATCACCAGGACATGAACCCCAATATTAAAGGAGTATGTTATGAAAATTTTAGGTATATCCGGCAGCCCTAGAAGCAAAAAGAAATCAGGTGTTTACACGCTCGTGGAAACCGTTCTGAAAAATACAGGTTATGAGTATGAACTGATTTCTTTGAAAAATAAAACCATCAATGGTTGCATTGCCTGCCTGGGATGTGTCAAAGACAATGTTTGTGTCGTTCAGGATGACCTGGCCCCCATGAGAGAGAAGTTTATTGAAGCCGATGCTATTGTATTTGGTGCCCCAAATTATTACTGCACCATGAATTCCACCTCTCATGCAGTTATGGAACGATTTTTCCAGTTCCGCCACCAGGCTGGAGACCTGCTTTGGGGAAAATTGGCTGTGGCGGTAGGGGTTGGCGGTACTACCGGCAGTTTTCCCGCTGATGAAATTGAAAAAATGTTCCTCTATAATTTTGTAGAGACCATTGCAAAGGTAACCGGCCAGGGGGCAGCCTCTTGTTACAGCTGTGGGCACGGAGAGACCTGCCAGGTGGGTATCCCTCAAATGATACACGGAGAGGATGTTAAAATTACGGAAGATATGATTCCCAACGTTTGCAATCAAAAAGAAGTTATGGCCTCGGCTGTAACCGCAGGCCAACAACTTGGTGAACGATTGTCAAATCATGACCGTGCTGCTGTTACACAGGCCATGCAAGAAAAGATGATGGCCATGTTCGGAGAGTTGGTGTGATTGCCAACTGTAACTTTCTGATAGTACAATGCATTTGTTGCAAAGGATCTGTCACCTATGATGTTCTTCCTGCATGATCCATATAGTGTTCCAATGACACATCAAAAGGTTACTATGCGGCTTTTTCATGTTCCTCATGATGCTTGTAGCAAATAAGCAAAATTATGCGTAAAACGAATCTCACGGGTCTTAGATAATAATTCCGGGGGTTCCTTTTATAATCTGGATGAGTATAAAAGAAGTTCATGACCCTTTCGTTTTTTAAATGAGTTGCGTCACATACTATTACTTGCTATGGTACAATTTTTCGTGTGTTGAGGCGAAATTTTAATGAATGAAGCTCTGATTTTTATGAAAGTGTTAAAGGAGATTGTTTTTCATACTCTGAAAGGGGAGGATGATGCAAGTCACAGTACGTAGTTTCTGCATATGTTTGGCACTCGTGGTGTTTTTTTGCATTACAACGTCTGCGTCGGCTGCTGTGATCACCGTTGACACTAACAGCAGTGGGGGACTTGGCACACCGGGATGTACACTCCTTGAGGCCATTCACACAGCCAACACAGATACCGTCGTAGAGGGATGTGTTCAGGGAAGCGGTGCTGATACCATCATTTTCAGTATCGATGAAAACACCCCGATTACGTTGACAGGAAATTATGCCAGTGAAGTCTTGGGTTACAGTGGTGCGCCAGTGATTGAAAGTGATATTACCATCACAGGTAATCCAACGATTCTCGAAACCGGGGAAGGCAGTTACCTCAGGGTTTTTGAAATCGATGATACAGGTGTCCTGACTCTGAATAATATGACGATCCGTGATTCTCGTGGTCACGGGATTGCCGGGGCCGTGTTGGTCAATGGCGGTCAGCTCAAACTCAACAATTGTACCTTAAAAGATAATGTCGCAGAGGTTTTGGCTGTCGGCATTATCCCCCCCTATAGCTATTATAGCTCTGCGGGTGCCCTTTACATCACCGAGGCAGGGACCGTCACGATTGACAATTCTATTTTCCTGAACAACAGCAGCCAAGACATAGGAGGGGCTATCGTGCTTGAATCGGGTAATTTAAGCATATCCGAATCAACCTTTCAAAACAATACCTCCGGCCAGGCAGGAGGTGTTTACACGGCAGGCAATGGTACGGTAACCATAAACCGGTCCACCTTTACCGGAAACAGCGGTGCTGGAGGGGCGCTTTACAATAAAAGCTGCTACATGACCATTGAAAACTCCACATTTTCCGACAACACCACATTATCAGCCGCTGCTGCAATCTTGAATGAAGGCTCGACCACCCTGAAAAATGTGACCATTGCCGACAACTATGGGCCTGATCCGGGCATAGGAATTTACAACAATGGTCTCTTGTACATATACAATACCATTGTATCCGACAGTTTTTCCCATCGCACCACCTGGATCAAGCTTGTAAAGGATGATGTCGCCGGGATTGCTC
>QZLA01000126.1 GCA_004796375.1 Desulfobacteraceae bacterium | reverse complement strand
TTACGGCTTTTGGATGAAAACTCTCCGGAATCTACAGTGAATTCAGCTTCCGGATCAAAAATGGTAATATCTGCCATTGTACCGGGTTTCATGTCATTGTCAACACCAATCAGGGCGGCCGGCTGTTTAGTGAACTTGTCCACCAGGGATTCCAGGGACAGGTGTCCGTCATGCACCAGGCTCATGGATACCGGCAACGCGGTTTCAAGCCCGACAATGCCGAAAGGGGCCTTTTCAAAGGGTTTGTTTTTCTCCTCAATACTGTGGGGTGCATGATCCGTAGCAATCATATCCAGGGTACCGTCCTTGAGCCCTTCAATGATGGCCAGGCGGTCATTTTCGGATCTTAGCGGCGGATTCATCTTAAAGTTGGGATTGGCGCCCTCTTTTCTGCCCTGTTTAACATCCCAATGGGTCAGGGTAAAATAGTGCGGTGCAGTTTCTCCGGACACCCTCACCCCTTTTGATTTTCCCCAGCGGATCGCTTCAACCGATTCCGCACAGCTCACATGGCAGATATGAAGCCGGCCGCCGGTCAGTGCAGCAATCTCGATATCCCTGAGGATCATGACCGATTCGGATATGTTTGGAATTCCTTTCAGCTTAAGCCCGTTGGACACGGGTCCTTCATTCATGCAACCCCCATCGGCCAGCTTGAGGTCTTCAGCATGTGAAAACACCGGGATAGATAGATCTTTTGCAAGTTCAAGTGCCTTGCGCATCATCAGGGATGAAAACACCGGAATACCGTCATCTGTGATGGCCACACATCCGGCATCGGTCATTCCTTTGATATCAGACAGGCTTTGACCCTTGGACCCGCTGGTCACGGCCCCGACGGGATACACCTTGGTCAATCCAGCTGATTTGGCCTGTGAAATGATGAATTCAGTGGTGTCGATATTGTCATTGACCGGCAGGGTATTGGGCATGCAGCACACGCTGGTAAACCCGCCGCGGGCAGCCGCCATGACACCGGTGTGGATGGTCTCCTTGTGCTCAAACCCGGGTTCTCTTAGATGGACATGGACATCGATCCAGCCAGGGGTAACCACTAGGCCTGTGGCATCAATGATAATATCCTGCGGCCCTGGGATAATGTTGGTATCCGGTTCAAGGATGGATTCTATGGTTTTTCCACTGATAGTAATGGTTTTTGGGGCATTGATCCGCCCGGAATCAATCACGTGCCCGTTTCTAATCCATGTCCGCATACACACCTGCTCCTTATAGCAGAAGGTTACCGATTCGACCCCATCGGATCCCGCTCTTGAAGCGCTTGAATGATGTTTTGGTCCGGTCCCATGACCAGTAAATCATAAACGCTTCTCCTTTGAGCATTTTGAGATCCACAAACCCCCAGAATCTGGAATCATGGCTCCGGTCGCGGTTATCCCCCATGACAAACAAGCTGTTTTCAGGCACCGTCATCTCCTTGAGATTATCCCTGTGACTGAAGTTCCCCGGCAGCGTCTCCGGATTCTTGAATACAGCAAAAGGTTCGTCCTCTACCGGTTTGCCATTAAGGTATAGCTGCTTATCAACAATCTTGATTTTATCACCGGCAACCCCGACTACCCGCTTGATGAAATCTTTGCTCGGATCCTGGGGATATTTGAACACCACGATATCACCCCGTTCCGGATCTTTTATTGAGACCAGATTCTTACCGTTGGTAAACGGGATTTTCACACCGTAAATGAATTTATTGACCAGGATCTGGTCCCCGATCAACAGGGTGTCTTTCATGGATCCCGATGGAATTTTAAATGCCTGGACAATGAAGGTCCGGATAAATAACGCAATGACAATAGCGATAATAATCGCTTCAATATTCTCCCGCCAGGGATTTTTCTTTTTTCCGGGCGTGTCTGTTTTGGATGCGGTTTTCTTGGCTTTACTCATGGCTTCAACTCAACTCTTCTATTTTGGATCATCAACACTGAATCATTCGGTAAACAGGTGCTGGGGCTGGCCCAGGAGAAACTTTCCTTTTTGGATCGATTTTTTAAGCAGGTCGGCAATTTTCCGTGCCTTAACCATACTGGACAGGGGAACCGTGGGAATCTTCTTTCCCTTGATCATGATGGTTCCGCTCTTCAGTTCTGCATAACTGACCTGACCAAAACTTTTTGAATTCCCCTCGGGATAATCAAAACCATAGTCGATCACCTGGGTGAACAGGTCTTCGTCAGACACAGCAGTATACGTGAGCATCTCTTCATTGAGTATGGGTATGGGTATGCCCAGGCCGACCGACAGGGAAACACCGTATCCACGGATGCTCTGACCGATAAGCCATTCAGCTGACATCTCCTTGAGATCCCCGGTGACGGCCAGCGTACCGGCAGGTGTCAGCGGTGTCCCACCCGGGGTGCGCTCCACCTCACTTTTATGCTGGGTGCCGGTCCAGGTCACGTATCCTTGCGCCCCGCCAAGAAATATCCGTGTCCCCACCCCGATGGTTTTAAGATAAGGGTCGTTGAACAGGGGACTCAACTCACCCGAGGTCGAGTAATTGGCATTTCCCATGTTGGGTTTAAGGGTTCCCATATAGGTATATTTGATTTTATCCGAGCGGTTAATGGCGCAGTTGTAGTTCTGATATGCATTTCTTGGATTGCACAGAATGGCATTGTTGAAATCGGACAGCGTCATTCTCTTATGGATACTGCGGTTGGGGTAACAGTCGGTACCGTAACTGGTGGCTTCGACATCCACGGTTTTACCGGCCACCAGATCTTCGATCACATGGCCGCCGCCGTAGTTAAAATCTCCGGGGTGTCGTTTATTTAACGGGTCATCCTCACAGGTCTGGGTGGCCCCGATGTAGCAGTCCACAGCAGCAACGCCCGAATAGGCCAGGACATTGTTAATCAAGGTCTTTGTGGTTCTGACCAGCGGTTTGGACTGGCCGATATTCAGAAACGCACCCGATGAGCACATGGGGGCAAAGGTCCCGGTGGTCACCACATCCACTTTGCGGGCGGCCTTTTTAACCCCCTCTTCCCGGACAATCCCGACAATCTCCTCTGCTGTTACAACAACAGCTTTTCCCTGCTTTATCTTCTGATTAATCTCTTCATAGGTCCGTTCAAGTCTGGACTGGGTCATGATATTCCCTGATATTTACTGTTTGATGGATTCTCGGACAAAATCTATTTTTGATGTAATATTGTTTTTGATCCACGAGGCATCCCACCATTCCACCGGATTGACGAACACGTCCCGTATCATCATGGAAAAGTGGAGGTGATCGCCGCCGGCCAGTCCGGTCATACCGGTAATGCCGATGATATCCCCTGTGGATACTGTATCCCCTTCGGAAACATGGATATCACTCAAGTGTGAATACAGGCTCATGAGCCCGAACCCATGGTCGATAATCACGGATTGTCCAAAAATTCCGACAAACTCTGCCATAACGATCTTACCGCCGTTGGCTGCCGGAATTTTAGCCTCAGAAGTGGATGCCAGGTCGATCCCCAAATGTGTGGCCTTGCCGATCTCTTTACCTTTGTGCCTGTAAGTTCTATGATCCGCAAACGATGCCCGGCGGGCAGACCCGGGAAGGCGCTTGAACCGGCCGGACCACATCATCTCTGCCTCGGAGTTTTTTCCGTAGCCCAAGATGGTTTCAACATTTTCCTGCCGCAACCGGGAATTGATGTGGATGAATTTATCCAGCAGCGGATTGTCCGGGTGGCGGGCCTGGACCACTTGGTCCCCTATCTCGAAATCAGTGATTTTCCGATCGAGAAACCCCTGGGATATATTCAAGGTATCTTTTTTAAAATTTTTATCACGGATATAATGGTAAAACCCCTTCCGGGTGGTGTTGCCTGCCACATCTTCTGCAATGACGGCAATATCCGTACCCGGCCCCTGTTTGTGGGACAGGGCAATAAACGCACAGTGGATATCCGGATCAGAAAACATGCCGCTCTGACCATCAAACACGTGATCACCGACCTTGACACCGGTTTTCACATCCGGTTCGAATACCTTGTAGATCACCAGGCCGGATCCGCCCTTTTCAACATTGTGGCGCCGGGTCAGCACCTTTACCTTGGGCGGTTTGGTATCGATAATCACCTTTTTTTCAATATAGGTCTGGTTCCCCTTATTCCATCCCCGCCAGGATTGATCCGTCGCAAGAATGCGGATCACGGCTTCCCCGTCACTCATGCCGTACCGCCATGATTCCACAGGAATACTGAACTGCTCTTCCAGAATCCCTGTCGTGTTGAAAATATCCAGGATGGAAATGGGCGGGTATTTTTTATCCAGCAATTTCACTTCATTGCCCTGCTTCATCAGGGACACGTGAAGAGATCTTAATCCGGTCCCTTCATCACTGACCCCCAGGGTCATGGTATAATCTTTTTTCAGGAACAAACTGGGCAGGGCGATGTCTACCACCGGGTCCTTGCCTTCGAACTTTTTAACCAGGACCAGGATCAGGAGTACACACACCACAGAAGCAAGAACAACAACGATTGCCCGTTTCATCAATAACACCTATCTTTTCAATATCTTGAAGTTGCAGATTATAAAATTAAAGTAAAATATCAGCTTGAGCCTAACTTATCAAGCTATTTTCCATTCCTGACTTTGGGTGCGGTCTATTGACTTTTAAACGGTCTAGAGATAGTTTAGTCCGGTATCTTTTAAGGAGACCTTGTGATGACGGATAACTTTTTTTTTAACCTGATTGGCCAAACCCAAGCCCCCTTTTTCTTAATTGCCGGTCCCTGTGTAATTGAGAACCACACGATTACAGAACAGATTGCCGCAACCCTGAAACCCATTGCTGAGAAACTAAATATTCCTTTTTTCTTCAAAGCATCCTTTGACAAGGCCAACCGTTCTTCACAAGATTCTTTCAGGGGCCCGGGGCTCCAGGAGGGACTTGAGATCCTTTCGAATATCAAATCTTCCCAGCAAGTGAATATCATTTCAGATATCCATTCACCAGAACAGGCTAAAAGTGCTGCGAAGGTGCTCGACATTATACAGATTCCGGCCTTTTTGTGCCGGCAGACCGACCTGATTGCCGCAGCTGCCCGTACGGGAAAACCCATAAACATCAAGAAAGGCCAGTTCCTGTCTCCCTTTGAATGCAGCAACCTGGTTGCCAAAGCGGTATCATTCGGGTGCAAGGATGTGAGTATTACTGAAAGGGGCAACTCGTTTGGATACAACAATCTTGTGGTTGATTTCAGATCCGTAAAGGTCATGCAGGATCTCGGGATTCCCTATATCTTTGATGCCACGCACAGCGTCCAGCTGCCCGGAGGCAATCAAACCCGTTCCGGCGGTGACAGCAGTTTTGTGCCCGTTCTGTCCCGTGCCGCCATTGCCGCCGGTGCCAACGGGTTGTTCATTGAGACCCACCCTGAACCGGACAAGGCATTGTGTGACGGTCCAAACTCTCTGCCCCTGGATCAGGTGGAACCTCTGCTGACCCAACTGGCTGCCATTGCCAGTGCAATAAATGTAACATCATGAATCCGCCAACATTTAAACAGGTCAAACTGCTTCTTTTGGATGTCGACGGTGTCCTTACCGTGGGTGAGATCATCTATACCGACAGTGGCGAACAGATCAAATGCTTTGATTCCAAAGACGGACTTGGACTCCGGTTGCTTATGGATCATGGGATTCATGTTGGCATCATCACCGGACGCCGATCACAGGCACTGATCAAGCGGTGCGAGAATTTAGGTATCGATCTGATATTTGATGGTGTCAAGGACAAAATCAAAGCTCTTGAAGCCATTATCTGCCGTTTCAACATCGAACTGTCCGATGTTGCATATATGGGAGATGACCTGCCCGACCTGGGGGTAATGAAAAAGGTAGGGATAGGTGTCTGCCCTGCCGATGCAGTTGCCGAGGTCCGGGAACATGCTGATATCATCACGAAATCCCCCGGCGGCAGGGGAGCGGTCAGAGAGGTTTGTGAATCGATCCTTAAAGCCAAAGGATATTGGGATCAGATCGTTGCCGGGCATCTGAAATGAGCACCCCCACCTCTTTTTCCACACGGGTCAAACGCATCCTCTTTGTACTGATTGCCCTGTGTGTGGGTTTAATCGGCGCCACAATACTGGTTAGAAGCTGGCTGAGCCAACCCATAGAGATCAAGGAAATCGATATCGATTCCACGGCCATGCTCACCATTGTCCCGTTCAACCAGATCTCAAAAAAAAACGGTCAGGTGGAGTTCAAACTCAAGGCATCCTCTGCCAAGCTGCTCAAGGACCAGGACCTCGCCATACTGTCGGATGTGGACATCGAATACTATACCAGGGATGGTGATGTGGTCAGGGTCACCTCCAAGGGCGGTGAAATCAATACCAAAACCCTGGATGGATCATTCACCGAAAATGTTGTCA
Source organism: Desulfobacteraceae bacterium (assembly GCA_004796375.1). Classification (GTDB taxonomy): domain Bacteria; phylum Desulfobacterota; class Desulfobacteria; order Desulfobacterales; family Desulfobacteraceae; genus MADRE2. Next base: position 11,844 of record QZLA01000126.1, on the reverse strand, counting down.
TTCAAAGCGGCAGCGCCACCTTGAAAACCAAAACATTGCATTATCTTAAAAAAGAACATATACTATACACCGATAATCACGTGATGGTAACTAACCAGGATTCCTTTATTGAAGCGGATTCTATGACGACTGACCTGAATGCCGGCACCTCGGTGTTCAAGGGCAGGGTTAAGGGAAAATTCAGTGAAACGCTCAACGCATTGCAATGATCGGGCCAGGATATCGATACACGGCCGTTTGGTATTGATCACAATTATATTGATTTCCGCACTGATTATGATCACGGGGGTGACCGCTCTGCATGCCCAGACTTCTGATATCAGTACCACAGACAGTATCGAGATCACCGCAGATAAAATGATTGCCAAGAGGAATGATGCCAGCACAGAATTTATCGGCAATGTTGTTGTTATTCAGAAAGAATCCACCATCAAGGCAGATCGCATCAAACTGTTCTTCAACGAGGACAGTGATCTGGACAATATCAAGGACGATAATCCCCAGGGCCGCATCAATAAAATCATTGCCAACGGAAATGTTGAGTACACCTCCCTTGACCGGCAGGCATTTGCCGATAAAGCCGTCTATTTAGCTGCCGACGAGACCCTGACCCTGACCGGAAACTCCCCAAAGGTGAAGACCGGTTCAAGTTATGTAACGGGTGAAAGGATTATCGTTTACCAGCAGCAGGACCAGGTAATTGTTGAAGGCGGATCATCCCAGCGGGTGGAAGCGCTGTTTAATCCCGAAGACCGGAAAACCGAATAACGGATCATGACCGAGCTCAGACTTCAAAACCTCGTTAAAAATTATGGTGACAAGACCGTTGTTGACCATGTCAACCTGGTGGTCAGGCAAGGACAGGTCACCGGACTATTGGGGCCTAACGGGGCAGGAAAAACCACCACCTTTTACATGGCTGTGGGTATGATTTCACCGGATCAGGGAACGGTATTTATCGATGAGGATGAAATCACCAATGATCCCATGTATGTGCGTGCCCGCAAAGGGATCGGATATCTGCCCCAGGAATCCTCCATTTTTAAGAAACTTACGGTTCTTGAAAATGTGACGGCCATACTTGAAGCTCTTCCAATGAATGGTATCCGTATCCAGGACAAAGCCAATGCCATTATCCAGGAACTGGGTATTCTGCACCTGTCCAACCAAAAAGCCAGTTCACTTTCAGGCGGCGAACGCCGCCGGCTTGAGATTTCAAGAGTTTTAGCCACCGATCCGAAATTTATTTTACTGGATGAACCTTTCGCCGGTATTGACCCGCTGGCTGTGATTGATATACAAGAGATAATATCCCAGTTAACAGAGAAGAAAATCGGCATTTTAATTTCCGATCATAATGTAAGGGAAACCCTGGGCGTCTGTGACCATGCATATATCATGAGCCAGGGACAGGTTATAGAGGACGGTGATCCGGACACCATCATTTCAAGTTCGGTGGCCCGGGAAATTTATTTAGGGGAAAATTTTAAGCTATAGTATGGAACTTGGATTACAGCAAAATCTGACCTTGACCCAGCAGCTGGTCATGACCCCCCAGCTGCAGCAGGCCATTAAGCTGCTTCAGTTGTCACGCCTCGAACTGGCAGAGATGATTCAGCAGGAAATGGAGCAAAACCCGGCCATTGAAGAGGTGGTTTCAGAAGAGACGGCCGATAAGAAAAAAGCCGGGCTTGAGGAAGAATCCCAGACTGCTGAGGACAACAAGGAAGCACCGGTTAAAGAGGTGACCATTGAGGAAAAGGTCAGATCTGATACTGACTGGGAAAACTATATCAATGAATATAACTCCACCGGCAGGATTTATACGGAATCCGAATCCAGGGAAGCACCCAACTTCGAGGCATTTACAAGCAGCAAGCAGACCCTTGACGACCATATGCGATGGCAGCTCATGCTTCACGGGCTGTCTGATTCTGAAATTGAAATCGGCAACAACATTATCGGTAACCTCAATCGGGACGGATACCTGTGTGTGACTGTTGAAGAACTGGCCAGTCAGGGGGACTTTGATATCGAACTGGTCGAAGATGTCCTGGAACTCATGCAGGGGTTTGACCCGCCCGGGGTATGCGCCAGGGATCTGACAGAGGCGCTCCTGATCCAGGTCAGGCATCTCGGTATCGAATCAGAGGTGATCACCGGTATTATTACCGATCATCTTAAAAACCTTGAAAATCGGAATATCAAGAAAATAGCCAAAGCACTGCATATCTCGCTGGATGAAGTCAGGGCGGCCGTGAAGATCATACAGTTCCTGGAACCCAAACCAGGGCGGAAATTTGCAACAGATGAACCCTCTTATATCACGCCTGATATTTACGTATACAAATATGATGATGAATTTAAAATCGTCATGAATGATGATGGCCTGCCCAAGCTTAAAATCAACCGGTATTACAAGGATGCCGTGGCCAAGGGTACCAAAATCCCCAAAGAGACTAAAAACTACCTCAATGAAAAAATGCAGTCCGCATCCTGGCTGATCAAAAGCATCCATCAACGCCAGAAAACCATCTACCTGGTGATGGAAAGCATCATCAAGTTCCAGCGTGAATTTTTTGAAAAGGGTATTGCATATCTCAAGCCACTGATCCTGAGGGATATTGCCGAAGATATCGAGATGCACGAATCCACCATCAGCCGCGTCACCACCAATAAATACGCCTATACCCCCCAGGGGCTGTTTGAACTCAAGTATTTCTTCAACTCGTCCATTGAACGAAGTGTGGGGGAATCCATGGCCTCTGAAAGCGTAAAGGCAAAAATAAAGACCATGATTGACAATGAAGATCCTGACAATCCGCTGAGCGATGAAAAAATTTCAGCTATTCTCAAAGAATCCAATATCTTAATTGCACGCCGCACGGTTGCCAAATACCGCAAGGTGCTTAATATATTACCCTCTAATAAACGCAAACAACTTTAGGGAGGTTCTTATGCAGACAACTGTTACTTTTAAGAAAATCGATCCATCGAATTCTTTAAAGTCATATGTTGATAAAAAGCTGAAAAAATTTGATAAAATGCTGGACAATCCGGCCGAAGCAAGTGTCGTCCTTTCCGTTGAAAAAATTCGTCATATCGCTGAGATCACCCTGACATGCGGGAAGCTGAAAATACATGCCAAAGAGGAATCCGAAAGCATGTATTCCTCCATAGATGCCCTTATTGACAAGATTCACGGACAGATTAAAAAGAACAAAGAAAAGGTCAAACGCCACATGTCCGGCAACAAGCAGAGCATCAAAGATGATGCCATGGCGTTTGAAACCGGAGCCCCTGTTGACACCTTTGAGGATATCCTGGTGGAGAATATCGATTACAAGCCCATGGATGTGGAAGATGCTATCATTGAACTCAATTCCCAAAAACTGAATTTTTTTGTTTTTAACAATGCCAGAACCGAACAGGTCAATGTCCTGTACAAACACAATAATGGAAGGCTGGGATTGATTCAGCCGCGAGGATAAACACTAAATGAAAATCACCGAAATTCTGAAATTGGACTCTATTATTTCAGATTTAAAATCAACTGATAAAAAAGGGGTGATCGAAGAGCTTGCTCAATCCGTTGCCCAAACCTCAAAGGCTTCCAGTGATGAAATCACCAAAGTTCTTCTTGAGCGTGAGCAGCTGGGAAGTACAGGCATTGGCGGCGGTATCGCCATCCCCCACGGCAAACTCAACGCCATTAACAGCATCACCCTCGGGTTCGGGCTGAGCCGGTCCGGTGTGGAATATGATTCGCTGGACAACAAGCCCGTGCATATCTTTTTTCTGCTGCTGACGCCTGAGAATTCAACAGGCGGACATTTGAAAGTCCTGGCCCAGATTTCAAAGCTTTTGAAAATGGACCAGTTTAAACTTGACCTCAAACAGGCCGAATCCGTACAACAGATTTTCGAAATTATCCAGGAAGTCGACGAAGATTTCTAATGGAAAACCTCAAGGTGTATATCATTACCGGTCTTTCGGGATCCGGTAAATCCACTGCGATCCAGGCATTTGAAGATGCTCAGTTCTATTGTGTCGACAACATGCCCATGACACTGGTTCCCAAATTCCTTGACCTTCCCCTGGATGACAAACATGAGATCAAGGGGTTCGTATTTGTTATGGATATGCGTTCCCAGGCCTTTCTCAAGCACTATGCCTCAGGTCTGTCGGTACTCCAGGAAAAAGGCATAACCCCTGTGATCATCTTTCTTGAAGCCAGCGAGAACACCCTGATCACCCGGTTCAGCCAGACAAGGCGCCAGCATCCGTTATCCGGTCAAAAGAGTTTGCTTGACAGCATCCGTGCTGAAAGAGAGATGATGCAGCCTGTCAAACGCCGTTCTGACATGGTTATCGACACCACACGGACCAATGTCCATGAATTGAAATCGGAAATCCTTGATTTAATTCAGGGCGGTGTTGATGAAAAAAGCCTGATGAAAATCAACATTCTCTCCTTTGGATTCAAATACGGCACCCCGGCGGATGCAGACCTGGTTGTGGATATGAGATTCTTATCCAACCCCTTTTTTGTCCCTGAACTCAAGACCCAGGACGGGGAATCCAAAGAGGTCAGGGAATTCGTATTGGCCACCGAGGAGGCAAAGGGTTTTCTTGAAAAATATCTAAATCTGCTTGACTATTTGATACCTCTATATAAAAAAGAGAAAAAAGCCTATCTGACCATTGGTGTCGGATGTACGGGCGGGCGGCACAGAAGTGTGGTCATTGCCCGGGAGATTTTCGAATACTTAAATAAAAAGGACCATACCCCTGGAATCATCCACCGGGATATTGACAGGGATATCAAACCATCATGATCGGTATTTTAATCGTTACCCACGCAAACTTAGGAGATGCCCTGGCAGACACCATTGAGTTCATCCTGGGGTCCAGACCTGACAAAATGGATTGTATTTCCATCGATATCAAGGAGGACGCTGAAAGCCTTAGAAAAAAAATCAGTGCCGGCATTAAAAACGTGACAACTGAAAAGGGCGTGGTCATCTTTACGGACATGTTTGGGGGCACCCCTTCAAACCTGAGCTACTCTTTCCTCGAGGAGGGGCGGATAGAGGTCATATCCGGCATCAATCTTCCCATTTTGATGAAAGCGGTGAATATCCGGGAAAAAATGGATATCACCCAAATGACATCCACACTGGTTGAACATGGAAAGCGCAGTATCTCCCTTGCCAGTGAAATTCTTAGAGGCAGCAAACGCGAGTAAGTCTAATTCAATAATTTTATTTACATGTTAAGGAGGCAACATGAGCATAAAGCTGGGTATCAACGGCTTTGGTAGAATCGGTAGAATAGTTTTTCGTGCAGCACTGGACAACCCTGAAATTGAAGTGGTCGCCATCAATGATCTGACTGACACAGAGACCACCGCACATCTGCTCAAATACGATTCTGTTCATGGCATACTTAATAGAGAGGTTCTTGCAAAAGAGGGTGCCATTGAAGTGGATGGCAAAGAGATCAAGGTTTCTGCCCAGAAAGATCCGGCCGACATAGGCTGGGGAGATGCCGGTGTCGATATTGTTGCTGAATGTACCGGTTTTTTCAGGGACCGCGATTCCGCTTCCAAACATCTTGCCGGCGGTGCAAAGAAAGTGATCATTTCAGCACCGGCCAGCAGTCCCGATATGACCATTGTCATGGGCGTTAACCATGACAAATATGATCCCGAATCCCATCATATCATCTCCAATGCATCATGCACCACCAACTGCCTTGCACCGGTGGCCAAAGTGCTATTGGACAGTTTCGGCATTGTTTCCGGAATGATGACCACTATCCATGCCTATACGGGCGACCAGCGGATTCTGGACTTCCCCCATAAAGATAAACGAAGAGCTAGGGCCGCTGCCCTGTCAATGATACCCACCACCACGGGTGCGGCCAAAGCCGTATCACTGGTTCTGCCGGAGCTTGAAGGAAAACTCAACGGTCTGTCTGTCAGGGTGCCTACGCCGAATGTTTCCATGGTCGATTTTGTGGCGTTGACTGAAAAAGACGGCCTGACCAAGGAAGAGGTCAACCAGGCACTGAAACAGGCTGCTGACGGTCACCTGAATGGAATCCTTGGATTTTGCGATCTGCCGCTGGTATCTATCGACTTTAACGGCAATCCCCTGTCATCCATTGTTGATGCACCCAGCACAGATGTCATCAACGGTAATATGGTCAAAGTATACGCCTGGTATGACAACGAAGCCGGATACTCGTACCGTATGGTAGACCTGGCCCTGATGATCGGAAAGTCACTCTAAGCTTGATTACGGGAGGTTGTCATGACCAGAACACCTTTTATCGCCGGTAACTGGAAGATGTATAAAACCGGAACCCAGGCTGTTGAAACCGCTGTTGCCCTCAAGGATATGACAGCTGAAATCTCCGGCGTTGATATCATGATCGCGCCGACGTTCCTGTCCCTGCCCCTGGTGGCACAGGCCGTTGCCGGGTCCAATGTCCGGGTGGGCGCACAAAATCTGTATCACAAAAATGAAGGGGCATTCACCGGTGAAGTCTCTGCACCCATGATCAAGGACAGCGGCGCAGAATACGCGATCATCGGACACTCTGAAAGACGTCAGTACTTTGGTGAAACCGACGCGTCTGTGAACTTGAAAATCAGAGCTGCGGCGGATTGCGGCCTGACCCCTGTTCTGTGTATCGGAGAGACGGAATCCCAAAGAGATGCAGAAAAAACATTTAATATACTTGACAAACAGGTGTCAGATGGGGTAAAAGGCTTTGGTTCTGATGAATTGAACGACCTGATTCTCGCCTATGAACCGGTCTGGGCCATAGGCACCGGGAAAACGGCAACTGCAGACCAGGTTGATGAGGTTCATCAGTATTTGAGAAATTTGATCACCAGGCTTTATTCCAAAGATTTTGCCGATAAGACACGGATTCTTTACGGCGGTTCTGTTAAACCTGACAATGTCAAAGAACTCATGGCCATAGAAGATGTTGACGGCGCCCTTGTCGGGGGCGCAAGCTTAAATGCTGAGTCATTTATTAATATTATAAACTTTAGAAATTAAACTTATGACAACACTTGTAGTTACGTTACATGTAACGGCCTGTATTCTTCTGATCCTTATCGTTTTGCTCCAAAGCGGCAAGGGAGCTGAAATGGGTGTTTCATTAGGCGGCGGCTCAAGCCAGACCCTGTTTGGTGCGGCCGGTCCTGCATCCATTTTAACCAAAATAACAACAGGTGTTGCCATCCTGTTCATGGTAACCTCGCTGACATTGGCATATCTGTCAAGCAACCAGTCTGAAACATCTGTCATGACTGACGCTGCCGCGCCAATCGAAGCACCGGTACAGCCGGAGCAGGACACACAGTAGATCTTTGCCGAAGTGGTGGAACTGGTAGACACGCACGCTTGAGGGGCGTGTGGGGCGACCCGTGGGAGTTCAAATCTCCCCTTCGGCACCACATAAAAAATAGCCACGGGCATGACACATGTTCGTGGCTATTCTTTTTTCAGAAACCCGGGTTGAGAGTATGTCATATGGTCCAATCCCAGGATAATTCGTATAGAAACAAACGGATCAACTGCCATCGATGCATCTATTTCTATATCACCTGGGAATCTCACATGCCTTATGGGTGCAGGGCCATGGGGTTTAAATCCCGCCAACTCCCCTCCATCGTGGTTTTTAACTCATCCGGAGAACCCTGTTTGAGGTTTTCTGAAAAACAAAACCGCTCAAAATGATTCTTCTTGAAAATGTTTGAACCATACTTATCTTACCGCCTATGAGAATAAAAAGCGAAGATATCATACATGATCCCAAGAAAATTGAAAAAGAACTGGGTGAATTCTTGAATAAAAAATTCGGGCCCAACGTCAAGATAGTAACACCTTCAGCCCTTCCCCAAAAAGAGGCGACGTTAGACACCGGACAGAGCCGGGGTAAAGAGGAATTGATCGATTTTGACCTGAAACCCGCCGAACTTATTGCATACCTAGATCAGTACATTGTCAAGCAGCACCAGGCGAAATCGGTTTTAGCCACAAAAATCTGCACCCATTTTAACCGGATCCGCCACAGCCAGACCAGCAAAGATGGTCAATCCAGACTCGCCGGGATCATTAAATCCAATATTTTGATGCTGGGTCCGACCGGTATCGGTAAAACTTACATCATTAAACTGATCGCACAGAAAATCGGTGTTCCCTTCGTCAAGGCAGATGCCACCAAATTTTCAGAAACCGGGTATGTGGGAGGTGATGTTGAAGACCTGATCCGGGACCTGGTCAAGGAAGCCAATGATGACATTGAACTGGCTGAATGCGGTATTGTTTACATCGATGAAATTGATAAGATTGCCGCCAGTCCGAATGTGATCGGCGCACAGGTATCCAGGACAGGGGTTCAAAGGGCGCTGCTCAAACCCATGGAGGAAACCGATGTGGACCTTAAGGTGCCCCATGACCCGGTCTCCATGATGCAGGAACTTGAAAGTTACCAGCGTACCGGCAAAAGATCCAAACGTACGGTCAATACAGCCAATATTCTCTTTATCGTCAGCGGGGCATTCTCCAACCTGACAGAGGTCATCAAGCGCCGGGTATCCAAGCAGACCATCGGTTTCGGATCCCACATCAACACCGCCCTAAAAGAGATGGATTACCTCAAACAGGCCAAGGCGGAAGACCTGGTCGAATTTGGTTTTGAATCGGAATTTATCGGTCGCCTGCCTGTCCGCTGTGTGCTTGACTCCCTTGAAGAGGATGACCTGTACCAGATCCTGAAAATGCCCAACAACCCGGTAATCCTGAGCAAACGCCTGGATTTTGCCGCCTATGGCATCTCCATTGTATTCACGGATGACGCATTCCGGGTTCTCGCCCAGAGGGCCTACAGGGAAAATACCGGGGCCAGGGGACTGGTCAGTGTGGTTGAAGAGGCGCTGCTGATCTTTGAAGAGAAGTTGCCCTCCTCTATTCTGGATCGGTTCATCGTGACCGCCGAGGTCGTTGAAAACCCAAAGAAAACTTTGGATGATCTGTTGTCCCAGAAGAATGAAACCCGTTGGAACCATTTGTACGAACAGGCGCGGAATGACTTTAAGGCATATATCAGCCGGTACATCAAGGACAACTGGAAAATTTTTTCCATACGCCACGGACTGACCCTTTCTCAACTCAGGTGCCAGATGGTGGCTGACTATTTCTGTACCCACATCCTTGAAATTGAGGATGCAGTCAAGCAGGTCAAAAAATTTCATGACTCGGTCAAAGAGATAGAAGTTGAAATCTCCAAGAGTTATGATTTAAATATTAATTTTGAAGAGGATGCCGTCGATTTCTTAATCGAACAGTTTAGCACACATGATGCAACCGTCGATGAGATATTGACCAAAATCTATGACGATTACTATGATGGGTTTAATCTGCTCAGGGAAAAGACCGGAAAAAACAGGTTTTTTCTTTCCAAGCATTCCCTGACCGAACCTGAAACCTATCTGAATGATCTAATCAGGAAAGAGATACAATGATCGGAATCTCCAAACTTTACTGTGCAACGGTTGAACCCTCAGATGCTTTAAGATATGCCAGGCACTCAGGACAATTACCCTCTCACCTTCTCCAGTTTTCCAAAGACAAGAAGCCGGTGGTGGTCTGGAACATGACCCGTCGGTGCAATCTCAAATGCGTGCACTGTTATGCCCAATCCGAGGATATTGATTACGACAATGAACTGAGCCATGAGCAAAGCCTTGCCATGATTGATGACCTGGCCGAATTCGGCGTTCCGGTCCTGTTGTTTTCAGGCGGCGAACCCCTGGTTCACCCCAGGCTTGTGGAATATGCACAATATGCTGTCAGCAAGGGCATGCGTGCGGTCATCTCCACCAACGGGACCCTGATTACCAAAGAAAAGGCCAGGCAGCTCAAAGAGATCGGGTTGTCCTATGTCGGAATCAGCCTGGACGGGCTGGAGACGACCCATGATCAGTTCAGGGGAGTCAAGGGCTCATTTAAACGCGCCATGGCAGCCATTGAGAACTGCCAGGAGGCCGGTATCAAGGTGGGCCTGCGCTTTACCGTAAACAAACGAAATGTCGAGGATATTCCCGGGATATTTGACCTGCTTGAAGAAAAAAACATCCCCAGGGTCTGTTTTTACCACCTGGTATACTCCGGCAGGGGATCTGAGATTGCCAAGGAGGACCTGACCCACGAGGAGACCCGTGAGGTGCTCGACCTGATCATGAAACGGACCAAGGACCTGCATGACAATAATAAACCCAAAGAGGTATTGACCGTTGACAACCATGCCGACGGCCCCTACCTGTACCTCAAACTCCTGGATGAAAATCCGGAACGGGCGGAGGAGGTGCTTGAACTGCTGGAGATGAATGAAGGCAACAATTCCGGCAGGGGGATCGGGTGCATCTCCTGGGATGGAACTGTTCACCCGGACCAGTTCTGGCGAGAAAAGAGCCTGGGCAATGTCAAGGACAAGCCCTTTTCCAAAATCTGGACCGATGTGGACAATGAGTTTCTGATGAAGCTTAAAGAGAAGAAAAAACATGTCAAAGGCCGTTGTGCTGGGTGCCGGTGGCTGGATATTTGCGGGGGCAACTTCAGGGCCCGGGCTGAATCGGTGGCAGATGATCCCTGGGACAGTGACCCGGCCTGTTATTTAACTGACGAAGAGATTAAAAAGGATTCCTAAGCTATGTTATTTCCGGATTTCAGAGCCAGACGCCTTAGAGCAACGCCCAACTTCAGGAGAATGATCAGAGAAACGGTACTGACCAGTGACGATCTTGTCCTGCCCCTGTTTGCCGTTGAGGGTGACAAGGTCAAAACCCCGATCAACTCCATGCCCGGCCATTTTCAGCTTTCCGTGGATTATCTGGTCAAAGAGGCTCTGGCAGCACATGAGGCGGGTGTACCTGCCGTGATTCTTTTCGGTATTCCTGATAAAAAAGATGCCCTGGCCACCCGTGCCTACGCAGAAGACGGCATTGTCCAGAAAGCGGTCCAGGCCGTTAAGGCGGCCATACCCGAGCTAACGGTCATCACTGATGTCTGCCTGTGTGCCTATACGGATCACGGGCACTGCGGTATTATCGAAAAAAATACCGTGGATAACGATTCATCCCTTGACCTCCTGGCCCGTACCGCTGTTTCTCATGCCCAGGCCGGAGCCGACATGGTTGCCCCGTCCGATATGATGGACGGCCGTGTGGCTGAAATCCGCGGCGCTTTGGATGATGACGGGTTTTCCAATATTCCGGTCATGTCCTATGCCGTAAAATACAGCTCTGCGTTTTACGGCCCCTTCAGGGAAGCCGCAGAATCCGCGCCCCAGTTCGGAGACCGTAAAACCTATCAGATGGATCCGGCCAATGCGGTTGAAGCGATCCGCGAGGCCACCATGGATATCGAAGAGGGTGCGGATATTATCATGGTCAAACCGGCCCTGTCCTACCTGGATATCATCTATCGCCTCAAGGAGGAGATCGATCTTCCCATTGCCGCCTACAATGTCAGCGGTGAATATTCCATCATGAAGGCCGGGGAGATGATGGGCTGGGTCAATGCCAGTGAAATGATCATGGAAACCCTGCTCTCCATCAAGAGAGCCGGTGCCGATATTATCATCACCTACTCTGCTACGGATGTGGCCCGTCAACTCAATGCGTAAGGAGATCCTCCCATGAATCACCCACACCCCGGCGGTTCACCTGCCGCCCATACACAAGGTCACCCCCACGGGCACCCCGGCGGCTCACCAGCCGCCCAGGCACAAGGGCACCCCGGGGGCCACCCGGACGCCCAT
>QZLA01000090.1 GCA_004796375.1 Desulfobacteraceae bacterium | reverse complement strand
ATCCGGCGCTGCAGCCGGAACCTGCTTAGGCAGCATCTGGCAATTGCTGCTGTTATCATCTTGCTGGGGCTCTCTGCAGGCGCTGTGTTCACAAAACCTGTGGGGTTTCCCATCCAAATGGTAAAACAGGGTATACTGGCATGGGTCGGGCTTGCGTCCGTGCTGCTTATGGCATCCTGGATCATCCATGAGCAGTTTCTGTCGGTTCGGGAGATGACAGGCCTTGTCTCGGGGCTGACAACCGCTGCGGTCTGGGCAGGCCTGGCCGGTAATATCCTGGCACGAAAGATACGTATTGTGCCGCATATCATGTGGACCGGGGCGGCGGTCGGGCTCCTCCTGTTTATATGCGGCGCCTACCTGAGTATATTCTGGATCAATATCCATTATTTAATCATTTTCAAATTGTAAACATGGAAATTAAGGAGAATCACATGAAAAAGCTGTATGCAATCGGATGGGCCATCTGCCTGTTTGTTATCACCCAGGGCACAGCCATGGGAGGTTTTGACCTGAACACCCTTGAAGATATGGCCAAGGCCCAGGTTTCCATTGAGAGGCTGCGGAAACAAACCCCCACGGACTGGAAAAAGATCAAGGTCAAGTATGACATCCTGGCCCCCCTGGTCATTGAAACAGATAAAAACAAGGGACTTGAGTATGATAAAGAGATCCGGGCAGCCATGGCAGCGTGTGAGGCCGGAGAGAAGGTAAAGGTAAATCAGCAGGTCCTGGCCAAAGGGCTTCAGCATGTTGTGGTCCTCAACATTCACGATGCGCTGGACCAACTGGGGCAGTCTGATACTGCCGGAAAACAGGTATCTGCAATGTTTGAAGGGATCCGGCCCACCTTTACCCGCCGGGACAAAGATTTCTATGACAGTGTTCCCACCCTTGAGAAGGAAGCGGACCGGTCCCTGGCACAGATTTCAAAAGCCGGTATCCAGGTTCCCTGGACAGCCAAAAAAGAGCTGCGGGATATCATTGACCGGACGTATGGCCTGTGTGTGCTCTATGAAATCATAAAAGTTGAAAAATTGAGGGACTCAAACCCGGCGTCCTGTGAAGTGAAGGTCAAGGAGGCCGAGATTTTTTACAGGATCATTCAGCCGCGCATCCAGAAACATAACCCCGCAGCCCATGATGTGGTCAACAATATGCTTGCGGCCGGTTTTGATCAGATGGCAGCAGCCACCATCGAAGCACATCTCAACCAGGGACTGGCCGGGATAACGTTAAAGTGATCGATATGAAGCAGAATCTGGCTCAATCCATTGAAAACAGGCCGATACCCAAACCGGAGGCCGGGAGGAATACAGGCAGGATTCTGAGGATAAAGGCCGGATATAATCCCAACTCAAGTTCCGTGGGCAGCCAGATTCCCTATTTTTTTCTTTTTGCCCTGTCATCGGGTGCGCTAACGGTATGGGTATTGAACTTCATCAACCGGTATGATCAGAAAATCAGAAACAAAGGAGCCGGGCCTGATGACGGCGCTGAAGTGCGGAACGATTAAGCCCGGTCTGGTCATGGCAGGCCTGTTGATATGCCTGTTGATAGGGTGCAGTGACAACATGCCGTTGAAAATCGGCCACACGGTGCAGGATTTTCGCCTGCAGACGCTGGACCATGGGAGATTTTACCTGAATCAACAGAAGGGGAACCTCGTGCTCCTGGTGTTTTTTTCAACCTACTGTACCTACTGCAAGCAGGAATTAATCGAGTTGAAAGAACTGGCCCGAAAGTACCCTCCGGGGCAGTTTACCCTGGCTGCGGTCTGCACGGATCCCCAGAACATGGATGAACTCAGGGGGATGCGCAATGACCTGGATATCACCTGCCCGATTTTACTGGATGATAAGGGGAAACTGTTTCAACAGTTCGGCTTCAGGGGCCTGCCCACAACCCTGGTGATCGACCCGCAGGGCAGGGCAGCACTGATCAGGATGGGATACAACGCGCACATTCTCAAGCAGATCCGGGATCATATCGACATCATTTTCAACAAGGGGGCCGCCTGAACAATTTCCAATTGATATCCAATCCATTCAATACATTTATAAGGATACAGCAGGTCATCCTTCTGGTTCTTTTGTTGACAGCCCATCCGGTCAGGTCTCAGTTAATGGCACCAATGGAAGGATTTATTGTCCCGCCCTATGTTCTCGAAACAGATACGGCATCTGCGGTTATCGGGTTTGAGCTTCGCGAGGACCTGCCGGCCATGGTGGTTGTGTTTGACGGAGAGCACCGGATGCAATTTTCCTCAGACACAGCCCGGCACGTGCATTTCATCCGGGTTGAGGGACTGGACCCCGGCAGGTCCTACCGGTACCAGGTAACAGCGGGGCAGGGGAAGATTCATACCCCGGAAGGAGACCCGGAATACCGCATCAACACGGCAGGACAGCCCGGGGATTCGTTCCATTTTGCTGTTTTTGGAGATCCACGGCCCGGCGAAACCGGATCACACCGGCAGCATCACGAGGTGGTGTCTGCAGTTGCGGACCTGGAGCCCGCCTTTTTCCTGCTACTCGGGGACATGGTGGATCATGGTGAGCAATTGCCCCAGTGGCAGGAGTTTTTCGCCATCGAGCATGACCTGATGAAAAAAGCGGCCGTGTTTCCGGTCATCGGGGATAATGACCATGCCGGTGGCAGGGGGCATTTTCGCCGGTATTTCCCTGGATTTGAACGGGGGTACTACCGGTTTGAATGGGCAGGTATCCAGTTTTTTGCACTCAATGCCTGGGGAAGCCGGGGAGGTCAGGATAAAGCAGACCTTATGCCAGACAGTGAGCAGTTCCAATGGTTTGAAAGGGAGCTGTCCCTGCCTCAGGTCAGGTCCGCGCCTTTCCGAATCCTTTTCCTGCACGATCCAGTGCGCATTTCCAGGGGGCGGGCATCCGATACCCTGAAACGATCTCTGGCACCCATGATTGAGCAGGGCAATATTGACCTGGTATTTGCATCGTGGCACCTCTATGAACGGTCCCATTACAACGGGGTGACCTATGTGATATCGGGCGGGGCAGGGGCCGAGTTGATCTGGATGCCCAAAGATCCGGCCTATGCATCCCAGGCCGAGGCCCGGGCCTACCATTATTGCCGGGTGGACGTTACCCCCCAGTCGATGACATTGAAAGCCATTGATGTTCAGGGAACGGTGCTGGATGAGTTTACCCTGACTCCGAAAGCCGGCGGTCAGGCAATGGGAGAACGCCCTGCCGCCATTGCAGAACGGATAAAAAAGGAGATATTCATCCCTGCCGGCCCTGACGCCCGGGTTTTGCCCCTTCAGTTATTCTCCCACGACTGCCCCTATTGCCGCCGCTTGATCAATCGTGTCCTGCCGGCGGTTTCTGAAAAATATAATGTGGCCGTCAAACTCTCCTACTTTGATCTGAGTATGCCATCTGCATATCCCCTGTTTCTGACGGCCGGTGAACACTTTGGTCAGCAGGGTGCGGATCTTCCCGCCATTTTCATCGGCCGGGAGGTGCTGGGTGGAGAAAAAGAGATCCGGACGGGACTTTCTATGCAGGTTGAACAGTTCCTCAAGGACCCGGAAGGATACCGGCAGCGTTCAATCAATCCCTTTGATCAGGAACAGGACATAAAAAATTCCGGGACCAAAGCGTTTGAATCACTGACCCTTTCCCTGGTGGCCGGGGCAGGATTGATAGACGGGTTGAATCCCTGCGCATTCGGGACCATTATCCTTCTCGTATCGTTTCTTACCCTGTTCGGAACAGGGCAGCGGGTGGTTATCTGGGCCGGAACTACCTTTATTTTTGGGGTGTTCCTGACATACATGACCATCGGGATGGTCTTCTATCATTCCCTGAGATCTGTTTTGATGAATCCTGTTTTGGGCACCGGTGTGAATATGATCATGCTGCTCCTGCTCGTGGCCCTGTGCCTGATATCCGTGATGGATGTGTTCAGGCTGATAAAAACCGATAAACCCCAGATACTGAAATTCCCGGAATCGGGCCGGCGCCTGGTTGAAAAGATGATCCGGGAATTTGCCCGGACACCGGCATTGAAACTCGGTATGCCTTTTGCTTTGGGCGTTGTCATTGCCGGAATGGAATTTACCTGCACCGGCCAGGTATACATCCCCATCGTAACCATGCTGTCAGAGCCTGAATATCGGGTGGGGGCACTGGGGTATCTGTTTGTGTATAATCTGGTATTTATTTTGCCCCTGATCGTGGTGTTTGTACTGGTTGTCAGCGGTACAAAAATGGTGCGCCCGGATGGCAATAACCGGTTGGAACTGGCCGCAAAGCTGGGGCATGCCGTTCTGTTTTTTACCATGGCCCTGGTGGTCAGCTATAATCTTGGATGGATCTGATGAAAGAACAAACCAACACACCCCAGGGAAAAATTTTGAGGGTGAAACGTGGCTACAATCCCAACTCCTCTTCCATGGGGTCGATTATATATGCGCTGCCTGTTTCCCTGATTGCCCTGTCCGGCGGATTTGTCATGGTGTCGAACCTGATCTGCTCGCAATTTTTGAAAACCAAAACAGACCCTGAAGACGATATTGGGAAGGATGAATCGTGATATATCGTTCAACTGCAAGTATCCTGGTGCTCTTGTTCATCATCATGGGAGGCGCTGGTCACGCAGCCGGCAGCAATCGTCCCAAAGACCGCCATATTCCGGGATATCACGAACTGATCCAGGCCCTTAACAACAATGAATTGATCCGGCAGGAGCAGTTCAGACAAGCGCTCAAGGAGATGGTCCGGCAGACAAAGGATCCATCCATTCCTGCAGCAGATCGTCTCAAGAATAAGCTGGCACTTGCTGCGTTTTACGATTACTATGCCGGGGATGAACCAAAGGCCAGGAAAATACTCAATAAAATCCTGATCCACGCCCAGGTTCAGGATACAGGGGTTGCATCACAGGCAAAAGGCATCCTGGGCCGATTTGAATCGCAGTCCAAACGACACGCATCCCTGACCAACCAGGCAAGGCAGATACAGCTTCGGGCGATACGGCCGGGCAGCCGGGTGTCAGAACAGGAACGGCAGCAGCTGAGGCAGGACATCACATTTCTTGAAAATCTTCTGAAAAAAGCACCGGATTACCCGAAAGCACATGAAATCCACTATATCAAGGGCCTGGTCAGGATGAAGCTTGGGCAGCCTTACCGGGCGGAACAGGCGTTTAACCGAGCACGTTCACTCAAACCGGCGCTTTTTCTATACCTGCCCATTGAGCGCCTGAAACATTCAGCCAGGTCCCAGTGGATGCGCCGTACCTGCCGACTGGCAGGGCTTGGCGTGTGCATGGCATTGCTGGTGATCCTCGGGGTTGGCTTTATCATGATGCGGCCCTGGTCATGGGTCGGATCAAGACACATAATCACGGCTGTACTGTTGGCCGTTACCTGGGCGTGTTTCTTCTGGGGCGGACTTCACCTGATCAGCCGGATGGATGATCCTTCAGGTATCGTGAATCAGGACAACTTTTACCCGCCGCCCGCATATGTTGAAAGTCATGCGGGATCGCCGGGGTCTGAAACGGCAGGCATTTTGTTTGCTTATATGAGCGCCGCCCTGGCCGGGGCATACTTTTTTTCGGTGTTGACCAGCAGGTTCCGGAAACGGTGGATAAACATATGTGTTAACCCGGTGTTTTCCCTGGCAGCAGTGGCCGGTGTGCTCAGTTTGTTCTATCTCCAGCACTGTGAATTCAAGGGCCGGTACTATGCCGCTGGGAAAGACACATCAAGCGGATACCTGGCTTTCCGGGTGAGTGAACCGGAACCCTACCTGCTGACAGATCCGACCGCTTATCCGGTAATTGAACTGGACTCCACGGATGACCAGTACCTGGTCAAGTGGCTCAAGAGGTACCAATGAAATACAGATATGAAAATTTTGGCGGAATCATTGCCAGTGAGGACCCGCCCTTCCTGGCTTTTGTAGATCAGGCGTACATGCGCGGCCTGGGCCTGCCCGGTTCGGACAGATGGGAGACGCCCAACCCTGATGTGGGGCTGCTGTCTGCGCCGCTGGAGGTGCACATGGCCATTACCAACCGGTGTTCTGCCGGCTGTCCGCACTGTTACATGGATTCAACGGTCGAAGACCCGGGAGAGATGACAACCCTTGAATTCAAGCGCGCCCTGGACATCCTGGCAAAGGCAGGTGTGTTTCATGTGGCGCTCGGGGGCGGTGAGGCCATTGAGCGGTCCGACCTGTTTGATATTGCCGCCTATGCCAGGCAGATCGGCCTGGTCCCCAACCTGACCGTTTCCGGCAGGGGGATCACCCCTGGGATTGCAAAGCAGATGACGGTTTTCGGTCAGGTTAATCTCTCCATGGACGGTGTGGGGGAAGATTATGAGGTCTTTCGCGGCAACCCCATGTTTGATCTGGTTGATCAGGCCATAAGCTCGCTGGTGGACGCCGCTGTGCCCACAGGGATCAACTGTGTTCTGGGAAAACGCAACTTTGACGGTCTGGAGGCACTGTTTGCATATGCCGGCAATAAAGGGCTTAACGAGATAGAGATCCTTCGGTTTAAGCCGGCCGGGAGAGCGGCAAACCGGTACATGGATGAATCCACCACATTTGAGCAGAACATTCAGCTGATCCCGCACCTGGCCGGGCTGTCAGAAAAAACCGGTGTCACTGCAAAAATCGACTGTTCCTTTGTCCCCATGCTCTGTTACCATAATCCGCCGAAAGAGGCGCTTCACAGTATGGCCACATATGGATGCGAGGCCGGGAACGTCCTCTTGGGAGTTCGCAGCAATGGAGAGGTGGCAGGATGTTCATTCTTAAGCGGGTCCGGCCTGTCCGTGTTTGATTTTGACAAGGGATTTTCCCGGAATCCGGATCTTGAGCGCATGACCGGTTGGGCCGAAAACGCGCCAGCCCCCTGCAAGAACTGTGACTACCTTGAGATCTGCAAGGGAGGCTGCCGGGCCGTATCCCTTGCAATGACAGGAGATCTGTGGTCGCCTGATCCGGACTGCCCCAAAATCGTTGAACTGCGGATGGAGACATGATGGGACAACAGCCAGGCAAGGCTGCTTTATTCCGGCCAGTCGCCGGTATGATATTTTCGCTGGGCTTTACCGGGTTTTTTATCCTGATGGTGTGGCATTGGGTGCTTATTGCAGGTGTCATCAAAATGCCGGATGCCGTAAAACCGCACGAGGTGCTGAAGCTTCTTAAAGAGATCAGCAATGCGCAGACGGCGTATTATCAAAAAAGTGACCAGTTCCTGGGCCAGAAACAATATGCTTCTTTTTTACCCCATTTGTGGATCACACCGGATCACCAGGGACGGCCCATAGCGCTGGATCTGGTTTCAAAGCGGATCGCACTGGCCGTCGGACGTGAGACCAGTTTGAATGGCTATTTTTTTGTGGATGTTCATCTGCGCTACGGGCCGTCACGATCCCATGAGGTCGATTATCAGCGGCAATGGGCCATTGCTGCAATCCCTTCCGATTTCGGGTCGTCAGGGGCATATGTGTTTCTGGCGGATGAAACCGGAAAGATCCATGCCAGGCATACGGATCATCAGCCTGACCGGTTTCCACTGTTCCCGTTGAAGCAGGGATGGGTGGTTGTGAACGATTCGTTCAAGCTTCGCTAACAAAATACTCATCCGATTTTAACCATCCAGCCACGGGCGTCGGCCCAGGTGTTTTGTCCGCATTCCTGATCCAGGTCGCCTGATTCTTTCAATTTCTTTGATATACAGACGTTTGGGTGTGGTTGGCTTTTTTGCATTGTTTTGAATCAGTGATGCAAGGTTTTGTGTTAGGGGTGGGTTAGGGGCGGCGGTGCTAATTGTTATCAACAGCTAATATAAAAGACACCCGGGCCTAATTTCCAGTCAACATAGAAAAACTACATATCAGTTTTCCAATGTAAAAATAGGTGAGTGGCCTGTAAGGGGATCATTTGCCTGGAACAAATTCTAGACGCAGTTCAATTTAAGGAGGGGTGTTCATGTTTTATCAGAAGGTTAGACATCTATTGGCAGGCGCAGCCGTATGGCTATTGGTTCTGCTGATGGCAACGGCCTCTTGGGCCGCAAGTGACAAGTTCCGCCTGGTGTGGACCGACGACCCGGCCACGACCATGACCATTGGGTGGTGCCAGGTGTCCGGTGATGCCACCGGCGTCAAGTACGGTACCGACGCTGCCTTAGCAGGCGCTGCAACCGATACGGATATTACCACACGGGTGTATGACAATACGGTTCATCCGGAAGGACCGGCATTGACCAACTATTTTGTGACCCTGACCGACCTGATTCCGGATACGGCCTATTATTTTGCCGTAACCGATACAGAGGGTGACAGCCAGATCATGTGGTTCAAGACCGCACCGGATTCTCCTTCCTCTTTCACCTTCATCGCGGGGGGGGACTCAAGGACCAATACCGATCCCAGAAAATGGGGAAATGAACTGGTGGCCAAACTCCGTCCGCTGTTTATTGCCCATGGCGGCGACTATCATGATGACTGTACCAATAAAGAGATGGCAGACTGGCTCGACGAATGGCAGCTGACCATGAGCTCTGACAACCGGATGTATCCGGTGATTCCAGCGCACGGGAACCATGAGAACGACATGACCGATTTTGTTCAGCTCATCTTCAATATGCCCAACCCGGATGCATATTATGCTGCAGACGTCGGTGGATCCATGATGAGGCTGTACACCTTGAATACCGAGCTGGAACCGGGCGTGGGATACTCCTCCTTTACCGGTCAGGATTCAGCCAAGTGGGATGCCCAGGAAGCCTGGCTGGCCAGTGACATGGCCGCTAATCCGGACAGCACCTGGAAAATTGCAAATTACCACCGCCCGCTGCGTCCCCACCAGAGCGGTAAATCAGAAGGGACCGGCCGTATTGAAGCCTGGGCAGACACCTTTTACAACAATGGTATGGACCTGGCTGTAGAGTGTGACTCCCACCTGGTCAAATACACCTATCCGCTGAAGCCCAGCGAAGATACCGGCAGTTTTGAAAGTTTTGTCCGTGATGACGAAAACGGGACCGTATTTATCGGTGAAGGTTCCTGGGGCGCCCCCCATCGGGCCAATGACGATGATAAACCCTGGACCCTGTCTTCCGACACCTTCTGGCAGTTTAAACTGATCCAGGCATCCCCCTCCAATTTGACAATCCGGACAGTCAAATTCGGTAAGTATGACGCAACAGGGGCACCGGTTCTCGGGTATGACATGAACAGTGTGAGCGAAATTTCCCAGGCAGAACAGGATGCCGATCCATTTGCCATGCCCGCAGGTCTTGATCCGATTCTGTGGAAACCCCTGGCAGGTGATA
Organism: Desulfobacteraceae bacterium; assembly: GCA_004796375.1. Taxonomy (GTDB): domain Bacteria; phylum Desulfobacterota; class Desulfobacteria; order Desulfobacterales; family Desulfobacteraceae; genus MADRE2. The sequence goes on along the minus strand of QZLA01000090.1, from coordinate 10,660 downwards.
CCATGGTTCTGCCCTTCACCGGTGCTGATGTGGAAAACACCGAATATGTATTCACCGGCGACGAATGGAAATACCTGGATGACGGGTCTGACCAGGGAACCGACTGGCAGGCAGCTTCATTTGATGACAGTTCCTGGGCATCAGGCAATGGCCAGCTCGGGTATGGTGACGGTGATGAAACCACGGTCATCAGCTACGGCCCGGATGCTGCCAACAAATATATCACCACCTATTTCAGAAAAAATTTTACCGTGGATGATGCGGCAAAGGTGATCAAGCTCAAGCTGATGCTGCTCAGGGATGACGGTGCCGTGGTGTATATCAATGGTATGGAAGCGGTCCGCTCAAGCATGCCCGACGGTGATATCACCTACACCACCCTTGCCAATGATGCCGGAGATGAAAACAAGTACTATGAGTATCATCTGGACCCGGCCCTGCTGGTTACCGGAAGCAACACCCTTGCAATCGAGGTTCACCAGGGCAGCAACTCCAGCTCCGACCTGAGTCTGGATGCCGTTCTCATCGGTGTTGAGTCCATGGTGGAAGGGGCTGCACCGGCTGCACCCACAATGCTCGAGCAGACCGATGTCACCACTGCCACCATCGATATTGCATGGACCGACAATGCGGACAATGAAGTCGGTTATGAACTGTGGCGTAAAATCGGTGACGGATCCTGGGAAATTTTCCAGCCCATCCTCCCGGACAATACCGCATCCTTCTCTGACATCATGCTGTCGGAAGGCACTGTATATACTTACAAGGTCAGGGCCTATAACCAGTATGGCCTGTCCGCCTTCACAGATGAGTTGATTGTCACTACCCTGGTGGCCAGCACACCGCTGGTATGGGGTGAAGATTTCAACTCAGGGGCGTTTGGTCAGTTCACCACGGTCAGTGTGACCAGTAATGCAGACTGGTATCTGAGTGAATATCCGTCCGGCAGCGGTGAATGGTTTGCCAAAATGAACGGTTACGGTGCAGATGAAGCCAGTGATGACTGGCTGATCTCCCCGGCCTTCAACCTGTATGCCTATAACGGTGAATATGTTAAAGCGGATCTGGCCTACAACTACGGCGGACCGGAAATTGAAGTCCTGGTGTCTGACAACTATGATGCCGATACCCACATGAACCCGGGCGATGCCCACTGGCGCTCCCTGGGCGCGGCCATGCCCTCTACAGGCAGCTATACGTTTGAGACCACGGGTGATCTTGCCCTGGACCTGGCATCTGCCAATTTTGATGATGATACATTCGGTTCTTTCATTCCCTATTCTGTAGCGAGTAATGCAGACTGGGTGATTGAAGAACGTGGCGGGAAGCTTGGTGCCGTAGCCAACGGGTTTGGTGCTGACGGCCCCAGTGATGACTGGCTGATCTCCCCGGGTGCTCCGGTGGGTGCGGGTGCAGAGATTGAAGTCTCATTCAACCTGTACCGTAAGTATGGCGGTCCGGAACTTGAGGTGATGATCTCAACGGATTACACGGGCAGCGGTGACCCGACGGCGGCCACCTGGACCAGCACCTCGATTCCCCATGAAGATATTTATGATGCCTGGAAACCGGTATCCGTACTCCATTCCGTGAACGAAGATTCAACGGTTTACGTGGCTTTCCGATACACCTCCACCGGTACCGGCCCTGGAGACGGTGCCCGTCTTGGTGTGGATGACATCGTGATCCAGCCCACCACGGTTAATGTGGCCTTCCACTATGTATCCACGGGAACCGGTGGCGGCGACGGCCGGATCTGGGAAGTGGATAATTTTGAGTTCAGGGGCAACCGGGTAACCTTTGCTTCTGAAGATTTTAATGATGACATGCTGTCTGCCTCATCCTTTACGCCTGTCAGTCTGGCCAGTAACGCAGACTGGGGTATTGAGGAACGTGCGGGCCAGAAAGGTGCCATTGCCAACGGCTATGGTGCAGACGGACCCAGTGATGACTGGCTGATCTCCCCGGCCATCCTGCTGGCGCCAAGCGAGTGTACCGAACTGGTGTTTGATCATTACAACAAGTATGACGGACCCCAGCTCCAGGTGATGGTATCTACCGACTATGACGGGTCAGGTGATCCCTCTGGCTTTACCTGGGATGCCACCCCCATTCCCCATGATGATATCTATGATGAATGGAAAACCCGGACAATAGATCTTTGCAGCTATTCCGGAACCGTGTATATTGCATTCCGTTATACCTCCAACGGCACCGGTCCCGGAGACGGCACCCGTGCAGGTGTGGACAATGTCATGGTTGTTCGTAAAACCACCAAGGGACTGGTGACGGGATTCTCTGCTGACAACACCCTGGTAACAACCGCACAGGCTGTGACCTTTACCGCCTTTGTCTCCGGCGGTCCGGAACCCTATACCTATGCATGGGATTTCGGGAACGGGGATACCTCCACCGAAGCCGCACCCGTATACACCTATGCTGCAGCCGGTACCTATACGGTTGGGTTGTGTGTGCTTGATGCGGATGAGAATGAAGCCTGCTCGACCAAAACCGATTATATTACGGTAGAACAGCAGACCACCTTCACGGTTCCGGAGGCAGAGGGGCACTTGAGAATTGCCACGTTCAACTGCTTTTTAAACCGCGACAGTGAAGGACAGATCGTAACCGATCTGACAGCCAAGGATAACGCTCAGATTCAAAAGGTTGCGGAAATTATCCAGAGAACCAATCCCGATGTGATCCTGCTCAACGAGTTCGATTATGTCGCAGACGGTTCTGCCGTGGATCTGTTCCGGACCAATTATCTGGAAAAAAGCCAGAATGGTCAGGATCCGGTGACCTATGCCTACAGCTATATTGCCGAATCCAATACCGGTATCCCGTCAGGAGAGGATTTCAACAATGACGGCGATATCACCGATCCCGAGGATGCATTCGGGTTTGGTGTGTTCCCGGGACAATACGGTATGGTCCTGCTGTCTAGGTTTCCCATTGATACCAAGAACATCCGGACATTCCAGAAGTTCCTGTGGAAAGACATGCCCCAGAACGCCATGCCGCAGGGGTACTACTCCGGACCGGCCACGGCCGTATTCAGGCTCAGCTCCAAGAGCCACTGGGATATCCCGGTGGATGTGAACGGTACAAAGGTTCATGTGCTGTGCAGCCATCCGACACCGCCGGTGTTTGATGACGGGGATGCTGCTGGCGGCGCCGTGGACTGGAACGGTAGACGAAACCACGACGAAATACGGTTCTGGCTGGATTATGTCACACCCGGCAAGGGCAGCTATATCTATGATGACAACCAGACCTTCGGTAACCTGGCCGCAGGTGACCACTTTGTGATCATGGGTGATCAGAATGCAGATCCTGATGAGGGCGATTCCTATAACAACGCCATCAGCCAACTGCTCAAGAGCAGTGAGATCAACGGATCCATCATGCCCGAGAGCGACGGGGCCGAAGATTTCGGCATCGACAGGGATGATACGGCCAGTTGGGGCATGCGTGCGGATTATGTACTGCCCTCAAGCGTCAATATGGCGGTTGAAAACAGCGGCGTGTTCTGGCCGATCCATACGGATGATGCATTTGATCTGGTGAAAGCCGATGCCAGTTCAGACCACCGCCTGGTATGGGCAGACCTGAGAATGAAGAATGAGTCGGATTATATCACCGAACTGTACTATCCTCATATTGCCTGCAAGAAAATCTGGGATACCAGCATCTCCATGATCAACACGGATGCATCCCAGGCAGTCAACGGTATCCTGACCGCCCATGACGAGTCCGGCATGGTTCTTGACACCCGGTTCGTCACCCTGCCGCCCAACGGCCGCAAAGAGATCGGGATCCGGGACGAGTTCACCAATCCGGAAAACATCCGTTATATGACCTTTACATCTGACTTTGACACGGTGTGCGGATATGCCAAGTTTTATGTGGATGGCAGGTACCGTGCAGCCGTTCCGGCCACAGCCGATGTGAACAGCGGGGATGTTTCCATACCCATGATCAAGTCCGGATCCGGCTGGGCCACCGGTATTGCCCTGGTCAATACGACCGGTGCTGCCATGGACCTGACCCTTGAGTTTGACAACGGGACTTCCGCAGTGGTAAGTCTGCCTGCCGGCGGTCACAAAGCGTTCACCGTCGGACAGCTGTTTGACAGTGTACCGCAGACCGACATCAACTCTGCAGTGATCAAAGATGCTGCCGGTGTCATCGGCCTTGAAGTGTTCACACGGACCACCTCCGCCCAGAACCGGTATGCCGGCTCATTGCTCCTTAAGGATGATGCTGACCCGCTGATCCACTTTTCCCATGTGGCAGAGATGACCGAGTGGCATACGCAGATGGGTGTGCATAATCCGTCCGGATCAGATTGTGAGTTTACCCTGACCGCCTATTCCCAGGAAGGTAATGCCCTCGCATCCCAGGTCATCAGTGTTGATGCCGGGGAAACTGTCCTGGCAACGGTGGATTCACTGGGGCTGCCTGCAGCCACCGCATGGTTCAAAATCAAATCCACCTGTCCGCTGGTGGGTTTTGAGCTGTTCAATGCCAAGGATGGGTCTCAACTCGGTGCATATTCCGGAGTGGGTAACGGTGGAACCGCTTGTGTGATGCCCAAGCTCGATTCCGATGGTGTGACCACCATTGCCGTGGTTAACACCGAGGTGAGCACGGCCACCGTCGTGTTTACGGCATATGGTAACGGTGGTAATGCAGTGGCAACCGCAACAGTGGAACTCGGACGCTTCGAGAAAAAGGTCCTGGTTCCCTCTGAACTGTTTACCCAAGATATTTCCAATGCCACCTATATCGGATTCACGTCCAATAGAAAACTGGCAGGTTTCCAGCTCAACACCTCTTCAGACGGAATGATGATGGATGCCCTGCCCATGCTGGACGGGACTGAGTAGCAGATAGAGAAAACATATAATTATTAATAATTGAAGTATAGATCAGGCGGGGCCGGATATTGTATCCGGCCCCGTTCTTTTGTGCATCAGGTATTCAAGGGATGCTGGACTCGCGGTCCGGGTTATGCGTTTATGAGCAGCTTTTGGTCAAAGGGCAACTCCCTGAGACGGACACCGGTGGCCCTGAATACGGCATTGGCGACTGCCGGTCCAACCGATGGAAAAACAGGTTCCCCGATGCCGCCGGCTTTCAGGTTGTTTTTGGCAATATGTACCTCAATTTCAGGTACCTCGGACATGGTCAGGACCGGATAGTTACCGTAGTTGGCAGTGTTTACGCCTCCGTTGGCAAAACTGACTTTTTCATAAAGCGCCACACTCAAGCCCATCACCACGCCGCCTTCTGCCTGGGCCTGGATGGCACTTGGATTCACGGCCGTGCCGCAGTCCAGGGCACAGATAACCTTGTGTACCGTGATCCTTCCGTTTTTATCCACGGATACTTCAGCCATGTGGGCAGCAAATGATTCAAAACATGCGGTCACCGCAATTCCCCTGGCCCTTCCCTGGGGCGCAGGGCTGTTCCAGTTGCCTTTTTCGGCAGCCAGCGAGAGGATGTTATAGGCCCTGGAGTCCTTTTCCATATGATCCATACGGAATTGAACCGGATCTGCCCCTGCGGCATGGGCCAGTTCATCCATAAAGGATTCTACAATAAATGCATTGATGGAATAGCCGACCGATCGCCACCATCCGACTTGGACGGGTGTTTTGACCATCACATACTCGACCCGGTGGTTCGGGAGGGTATAGGGCATGTCCACGGTGCCGGGGACCGCATCTTGATCGAGATTGTTTTTAACCATCTTGGGCATCACCCTTGACATGATGGATTGGGCAGCAACCTTGTGCGTCCAGGCGGATATGCGCCCGTCCTTGTCCAAACCGGCTTTGATCCGGCTGTGATTGGCCGGACGGAAATAGTCATTGGCAAAATCATCCTCCCGGGTCCACATCACTTTAACCGGACGGTTCATGGCCTTGGACAGCAGGATGGCATCAATGACCGGGTCCGGCTCTGAGCGCAGGCCGAATCCGCCGCCGGCAGGCAGGGTCATCACCTCTATTTTCTCCGCAGGAAGCCCGGTGATTTTGGACGCCACCATCTGGATCACAGTCTGCCCCTGGGTGGGTGCCCAGATGCGGCAGCGGTCCTTTTCCACATGGGCCGTACAGTTGATCGGCTCTACCTGGGCATGGGAGATATGGGGCAGTTTATAGGAGGATTCCACGGTCTGGTCTGCCTGGGCCAGGGCACTGGTGATGTCACCCGTGTTTTTAGCAACGGCTCCGGATTTTTGAAGATGTTCCTGGTACAGAACATCCAGAGTCGCATCATCCAGACCGGGATTAGATCCTTTTGACCAGTTTATTCCAAGAGCGTCCCGGCCCGTCATGGCAGCGTAGGTGGTATCGGCACATATTCCGATTTTGTTGTCAAGGGGCACCACCTTGAGGACGCCTTTGATTGCCAGGGCGGCCTTTGCATCATAGGATTCAGGGGTTGAACCGTATTGACGCGGACGGGCCACCACAGCGATGCACATATCCGGAAGGATAAAATCAGTACCAAAGATCGTTTTTCCCATCACCTTGTCCGGGATATCCAGCCGATCCCTGTGAGTGCCGATAATTTTGTAGTCCTTTGGATCCTTCAGGGTCGGATTTTCAGGTACTTCGTGGTTGCCGGCAGCAGGGGCGAGTCGACCGTAGCTTAGGCGCCGCCCATCCGGATGATAGACACTGCCTGCTTCTGTCCTGCATTGTTCTGCGGGGATACCCCACTGGTCTGCTGCGGCTTCCATCAGCATCTGGCGGGCAGCGGCGCCTGTTTTGCGCAACAGATCCCACCGGTGGCGGGTACTGGTACTGCCGCCGGTGAATTGCATATGCCACAAGGGATCTTTGAACGGCTCAGCCGCCAGGGCCATCCTGACCTCTATGGTTTTCCAGTCGGCATCCAGCTCATCCGCAATAATCATGGGGATACCGGTGTGGGTGCCCTGGCCAAGATTGGTCTGACCGACCCAGACAATGACCGTGTTATCCGTGGTAATTTCCAGAAAAGCATGGGGCTTGAAGGGGAGGTCTGGCGAAGGGCCTGAGGCAGAGGCATTGAACAGATTCATGTGCCCGGACAGGGCGGTCATGGCAATGACCAGGCTGCTTTTTCCTAAAAAGGTTCGTCTTGTCATATTCCTGTCCATGATTTAGCCTCCCTGCTTTTCGGTCATTTTGGCGGCCAGCTGGATCGCCTGACGGATTCGTGGATGCGACCCGCAGCGGCAAATCACATCATCCATGGCCTCATCAATCTGTGCCTGGGACGGGTTGGGATTGCGTGACAGAAAGTCTGTTGCCTGGAGCATGATACCGGGCTGGCAGTATCCGCACTGGGGGACCTGCTTTTCGATCCATGCCATCTTGATCGGATGATTACCAGGTAACCCTTCCACGGTGGTGATTCGGGTGTCTTTTGCATCCTCCACACTGACCACACAGGAGCGTTGGGCCTCACCGTCGATAAGAACCGTACACATGCCGCATTCGGCTATGCCGCAAGTGTACTTCACGCTGGTGATGCCTAAATGGTCCCTCAGCACCCATAAAAGAGGGGTATCGGGGTCAGCATCTACGGTTTGTTTTTTTCCGTTTACGTGCAGCGTAATCATTTTTCCTCCCTTTGTGTCTGGTAATTATTATACGTTTGATGTAAACGGTGCTGCTTTTCAACTATCGGTTCAGAAGAGGTTGGTCCGGTGTCGCAATTTCGCGGGGTGATATTGCAGGTTCATATATTAATCGGTTTGTGCTCATCTTTAAACCTTTTTTTTAAAATTTACCGGGCCGGGTTGACAATCATGAGAATGGATGTTAATTGATAATTATTATTAATTAACAGGCAGGGTTTTCAGTTGGCAGAACAAAAAAATAGATTTGAAATAATCATCCGTAAACTCAGGGAGAACGGGCATAAAATCACCCCGCAGAGAATGGCGATCGTTACCATTCTTGCCGAAAGTGCGGGCCATCCCAGTGTGGAGGATATCTATGAGCAGATCAAATCAGATTTTCCAACCATGAGCCTTGCCACAGTGTACAGAAATATTGTATTAATTAAATCACTTGGTGAAGTTCTTGAGTTAGGGTTCCCGGATGGGAGCAACCGATATGACGGAAACAAGCCTTTCCCCCATCCGCATGTTATCTGTATCAAGTGTAAAAAAATAGTGGATCCGGATCTTGACAGCCTGGATGAAATGAAAAAGGAGGTTGCTGCTGAGACCAACTTCAAAATTCTGAATCATCGGTTGGACTTTTTCGGCATATGCGGCAATTGTATGGCAGAAAAAGTGTAATATATTTTTTTGCCAATAATTGATAATAATTATCATATAGTATTTTGTTTCATTAACTTCACCCCTGTAAACCCATTACTTCATAGTAACTGAACAGGGGGCCATACATTCAGACAATTATAACAGGAGGACACGGTATGAATGAAAACAGCAAATGCCCGGTAACGGGTAGTACAGGCAGACCATCAGGCGGTCAGGGTACATCCAACCGTGACTGGTGGCCGAACCAGTTGAACCTGAAAATTCTCCATCAACACGATAGTAAAAGCAATCCGATGGGCGAGGCATTCAACTATGCCGAAGCGTTCAAGACGCTTGATCTTGCAGCCGTGAAAAAGGATCTTGACGCACTGATGACAGATTCCAAGGATTGGTGGCCGGCGGACTGGGGCCATTACGGTGGGCTTTTCATCCGGATGGCCTGGCACAGTGCCGGCACCTACCGGATGGGTGACGGCCGCGGCGGTGGCGGAACAGGTAACCAGCGGTTCGCGCCGCTTAACAGCTGGCCGGATAATGTCAACCTGGATAAGGCGCGCCGTCTGCTCTGGCCGATCAAACAGAAATACGGGGAAAAAATATCATGGGCCGATCTCATGATCCTGGCCGGCAACTGCGCCCTTGAATCCATGGGATTCAAGACCTTTGGTTTTGCCGGCGGGCGCGCGGATATCTGGGAGCCTGAAGAGGATATCTACTGGGGGGCTGAAGAGGAATGGCTGGCCACGAGCGATCAACCCCAAAGCCGGTATTCCGGTGACCGGGATCTTGAAAACCCTCTGGCGGCCGTGCAGATGGGCTTGATTTATGTGAACCCGGAAGGACCGGACGGTAACCCGGATCCGGTGGCTTCCGGCCGGGATGTCCGCGAAACATTTGCCCGGATGGCCATGAACGACGAGGAAACCGTGGCCCTTGTTGCCGGAGGACACACCTTTGGAAAGTGTCATGGTGCCGGCGATGCCGCACATGTAGGCCCCGAACCCGAAGGGGCCGGTATTGAAGAGCAGGGCTTCGGATGGAAGAGCAGCTTTGGCAGCGGCAAAGGCGGTGATACCATCAGCAGCGGCATCGAGGGGGCCTGGAAACCCAACCCGACCCAATGGGACATGGGATATCTGAAGGTCCTGTTCAAATATGAATGGGAACTGGTCAAGAGCCCGGCGGGGGCGAATCAATGGCTGGCAAAGGATGTGGATGAGGAGGATATGGTGGAAGATGCCCATGATCCTTCAAAAAAACACCGGCCCATGATGACCACGGCCGACCTTTCGCTGCGATTTGATCCGGTTTATGAACCCATTTCGCGCCGGTACCTGGAAAACCCGGAGGAGTTTGCAGACGCATTTGCCAGGGCATGGTTCAAACTCACTCACCGGGATATGGGACCCCGCTCCCGCTATCTTGGCCCTGAGGTGCCCCAGGAGGAACTAATCTGGCAGGATCCTGTGCCGGAAGTGGACCACGAGCTGATCAACGACAAGGATATATCCGATCTGAAAGGCAAGATCCTGGCATCGGGCCTGTCCGTTCCCCAATTGGTGTCGACCGCATGGGCATCTGCATCTACCTTCCGCGGTTCGGATATGCGCGGTGGTGCCAACGGGGCGCGCGTCCGGCTGTCTCCCCAGAAAGACTGGGCCGTTAACCAGCCGGAGCAGCTCCAGACCGTGCTGCAGGCCCTGGGAAAAGTCAAGGAGGATTTCAACAGTTCTCAATCCGGTGGTAAAAAAGTTTCGCTGGCGGACCTGATTGTACTGGGCGGATGCGCCGCTGTGGAACAGGCGGCCAGGAATGCCGGCCACGATGTGACAGTGCCCTTTACACCGGGCCGGACAGACGCATCCCAGGACCAGACCGATGCGGTGTCATTCAATGTGCTCGAACCGGCTGCGGACGGGTTCCGCAACTATCAGCGATCCAAATTTGCAGTAACGGCAGAGGAATTGCTGGTGGATCGTGCCCAGTTGCTGACACTGACCGCTCCCGAGATGACGGTCCTTATCGGGGGTATGCGGGCCTTGAATGCCAATTATGAGCAGTCCCAGTACGGGGTGTTCACCCATCGCCCGGAGACGCTCACCAATGACTTTTTCGTAAACCTGCTTGACATGGACACCGAATGGAAAGCGGTTTCCGATGACAATGATCAGTTTGAGGGACGCGACCGCCAGAGTGGTGAGCTCAAGTGGAGCGCCACCCGGGTCGACCTGGTTTTTGGTTCCAATTCCCAGCTCAGGGCACTTGCTGAAGTTTATGGGTGTGAGGATTCCCAGGACAAGTTTGTAACGGATTTTGTAGCCGCGTGGAATAAGGTGATGAATCTTGACCGCTTTGATCTTGCCTGAT
>QZLA01000352.1 GCA_004796375.1 Desulfobacteraceae bacterium | reverse complement strand
GTCATCGCTCAAGCCCTGAAAGTCGTTCAGGTGTCTTTTTCATCCCGAATAAAAGTTCAGACCCGGATATCAAAAAACTATCCCATGGTGCTTGCCGACCCGTCCCAGATTCACGAGATGATCGTCAATCTTTGCGCCAACGCCGGCGAAGCCATGAGTGAGACCGGCGGCATCCTTAAGGTCATCCTGTCATCAACCGGAATAGATCCGGGCAGCGGTCAGCAATTCAAAGATCTGACACCTGGAGAGTACCTGGAAATGATCATTTCTGACACAGGGTCAGGGATTGACCCTGAGATCCGTGAAAAAATATTTGATCCCTACTTCACCACCAAGGAGTTTGGTAAAGGGACCGGAATGGGCCTGTCTGTTGTCCATGGCATTGTCAAGACACATGGCGGTGCCATCGCTGTTGATTGTACCGCAGGTCAGGATACCTGTTTCAGGGTCCTGCTGCCGGCAGCCGGGGAAGACGGAAAGCAGACCTGATAACGGCGGGGCAATTATGCTGTAATGGCAGTGGGGTCCTCAAACAGCTTGATTCCCTTTGACGCCGCTTCTTCCTTTGTAATGGTTCCGGAATCAATCAGTTGAAGAATATGCTGCTCCATGGATTGCATGCCCACACTCGATCCGGTTTGAAGCAGTGAGCTGATCTGGGAGATTTTGCTCTCACGGATCATACTGGCCAATGCCTTTGAACCGATCAGGATCTCATTGGCCGCACACCTTCCCTTGCCGTCCGCAGTTTTCAACAGCTGTTGGGCAATGATCGCCTTTACGGATTCCGCCAGCATGGTGCGTGTCTGGGCCTGCATGTTTGACGGAAAGGCACTGATAATCCGGTCAATGGTTTTGGCGGCACTGTTGGTGTGAAGCGTTCCAAATACAAGAATCCCAAGTTCTGCACAGGTCAGGGCGAGGGAGATGGTTTCAAGGTCTCTCATTTCGCCGACCAGGATAATGTCCGGGTCCTCCCGGCTGGCCACCTTGAGGGCATCGGCAAAGCTGTGGGTATGGGTGCCGATCTCCCGGTGTGAGAAAATGGATTTCCGGTTCTGGTGGACAAATTCGATGGGGTCTTCAATCGTGATGATATGGCAGTTTCTGGTGTTGTTCACATGGTCGATGATTGCTGCAAGCGTCGTGGATTTACCGCTGCCGGTCGGGCCGGTGACCAATACCAGGCCGCTGTTGTACCCGGCTATGGTCTTCAGGGTGGCCGGGAGATTCAGATCCTCAATCGTGAGGATCTTATCCGGAATAATCCTGAACACTGCGGCAATCCCCCGATGCTGATAGAGAATATTGCACCGAAAACGTCCCACCCCTTCCAGTTCATACGACATATCAAAATCAAGGTTTTCGGTGACATGTTTTTTCTGGTCATCATCCAGAATTTCAAACAGGATCTGCTGATTGGACTCCTGGGTGAGCACCTCATGATCAAGGGGGGTCAGCTCTCCATGAAGCCTGATTTTGGGAGGAAATCCAACCGCCATGTGAAGATCACTGGCGCCCATCTCTTTCATCTGCCTGAAGAATTGATCAATGATCGCCATGTTAGGGCCCTTTTATTCGGTTCTCAGGAATTTGGGGTTGTCAATATTGAGCCGTGCCGTGTCTTCGGATATCAATCCCTGGTGCAGCAGGGAGGCAATGGATTCATCCATCAGGCACATGCCAAGATGTTTGGCCGTCTGGATCATGGAGGGGATCTGAAACGTCTTTGAGTCCTTGATCAGGTTGGTGATGGTCAGGTTGCTGATCAGAATTTCAAGGGCAAGCATCATCTGCTTCCCGTCTGCAGACGGCATCAGCCGCTGGGTGATCACCGCCTTCAAGGTTTCGCTGAGCATGGCACGGATCTGGTTCTGTTCTTCTGGCGGAAAGGAGTCGACAACTCTTTCCACGGTTTTAGCGGCATTTGAGGTTGAAAGGGTGGCAATGACCAGGTGCCCGGTTTCTGCTGCGGAAATCGCCATTGAAATTGATTCAAGATCTCTGAGCTCACCGATCATGATCACATCCGGGTCTTCCCTGAGTGCTGCTTTCAGGGCATTTTTGAAACTGTGGGTATGCTTTCCCACTTCACGCTGGGTAATGATGCTTTTCTTGAGCGGATGGACAAATTCAATGGGGTCCTCAAGGGTGAGCACATGGTGTGACCGGGTTTGGTTGATATGGTTGATCATGGCTGCAAGGGTCGTAGACTTTCCGTGACCCGTTGCACCGGTGACCAGGATCAGTCCCTGGTGATGGGCCAACACCTCCTCGACAACCGGGGGGAGTTTGAGCCCGTCAAGGGTGGGAATCTCTTTCGGGATCACCCTGAAAACCGCACTGACCCCCTTCTGGTGTTTCATGATGCTGCCCCTGAATCTGCCGATATCACTGAATTCAGTGGAGAAGTCGATTTGCTTTTCTCTCTGGAGCGTATCCATCTGCTCCTTGTTCAGGAACTGACGGATCAGGGACATGGCCTGGCTGACATTGGGGGCCTGGGTCTTGAGCTTGACCAGTTCTCCGGTTTTCCTGATGATCAGGGGTTCACCTGAAATGATGTGAATGTCAGAGGCATTTGCCGATACTGCATACTTGAATATTTTTTCCAGATCAGCCATGGTATTTTAATTTACACAAAAAGGGTTAGAAAAAGATTAGTTGGCGGCTTGAAGCCGTTTTTGGTTTAAAATCCTTTTCAGGAATTCGTCATTGTTCATGGGCCGGCTGAAATGAAATCCCTGGAGCACGTCACAACCGAGTTTCTTCAACCTCGACGCGGTTTTCTGATCTTCTACCCCTTCGGCAACGACATTAAGACTGAGGTTGTGCCCAAGGTCGATAATCGATTTGACGATCACTGCATCATTTTCATTTTGAAGCATTTCAGTGACAAAGGATTTATCGATCTTGATCTCACTGACCGGAAGTTTTTTCAGGTACGCCAGGGAGGAATACCCTGTACCGAAATCATCAATGGATATCCGGATCCCCTGGTCGGCCAGCCGGGTAAGAATCTCCATGGCGAGGTCCGGATCCTTGATCATAGAGCCTTCAGTGATTTCAATGGTCAGGTGATCCGAAGGCAGATCATACCTGGAGAGCATACCGATGATCAGGTCGGGCAGTTCAGTGTCCAGAAACGTCGTGGGACTGATGTTGACGGCAATGCTGAACTTATGGCCGCTGCGATGCCACTGTTCACATTGGTGAAGGGCATGGTTCAGGACCCATTCGGATAACGGTTTGATCATCCCGGTCCGTTCAGCCATGGGGATGAATTCATCCGGCGGCATGAATCCGTGCTCCGGGTGGTTCCATCGGACAAGGGCTTCCACACCGGTGATTTTGCGGGTGTGAAGGTCGACCTTGGGTTGATAGTGAAGAACCAGCTCGTTGTTTTCAATCCCCTGACGCAGTTCACCCATCAGGGTCAGGCGGTGGGGACTGTTTTTGTCCAGATTGGGAGAGTAGATGACAGACTGCTTGCCGGCCTGCTTGGCCGCAAGCAGGGCCAGGTTTGCCCGTTGAAAAATGGTATCAACATCCTTCCCATGTTCGGGAAAAATGGAGATACCTATCCGGGTCCGGATATCCAGTACAAGTCCCTCAACCGAGAACGGTTCGTTAAACACGTTCTTGGTTTTATCGATAATCCCTGTAATGTTTTGAAGATTTGCCACCTCCTGGAGCAGGATGGCAAATTCATCCGTACCGATCCGGGCCAGGGTATCCGACTTTCTGACAACCCCCTGCAACCGGGTGGCCACCTGCTTGATCAACCGGTCACCACTGTAATGGCCCAACGTGTCATGAACCTCCTTAAAATTTTCAATATTGAGGATACATAACCCGAGCACGGATTTCTGACGAAGCGCGGCATGAATGGCCTGTTCGGTCCGGTCGATCAAAAGAACCCGGTTGGGCAGGTCGGTGACAGCGTCATGGGTGGCTTCATGGGCGGCTTTATATTCCAAAGCAACCGTCATGTCCCTGAGTTCGGCGGTCTGGTCCAGCACCAGGGAGCTGGCTTCATAGGCCATGATCGAACTGGAATATTGCCCCCAGAATGCAAAAATGAAGGGCATGGCATCGAGCACCCACAGCGTGACATTCTCTTTTTGGGCCCTGGCGATATTTTCAAGGGTCACTGCGCCGTACTGGAAGTAACTGGAGAGGATCGTGGCCAGGATGATGGCGGCAAAGGCAATAACCACCCCGATGACCGCGTATTTGGTTACCCGCGATTTCATCAGCCTTACGTTGTTTTTAAAGGTCTGGCCCAATCTGTCCATGGTAATCGATTTTTCCTAACCGGTTTTTATGGTAAATGGGATATTCATCCGAACAATAAACGCTATGTATCATTACCGCCAACCTGCCATAATCGCTGATACGTGTCAATGATTTCTTACGAAAATGAGCAGTAAAAAATAGTATTTTAAAATTATGGCCGTTGGATCCTGAATGGATTGCATTTTTCATGAAGATCCGATATAGTTCCTTATCCGACGACTCTAGCTTGAAGGACTTCATCCATGCAAAGAATTATCATCGTCACCCTTGCGTCACTGCTCTTTTTTACTGCCGGGGCATGGTCCTATGATGAACACAAGATCAAGCGCTTCAGGCAGAACATCCCATCCATCGCCAAGCAGTTCATCGGGATCCCTTACCAGTATGGCGGCAATCCGGTTCTGTCCAAAACAACGGATAATTCACACCTGTTCTATTCCATTTATGAGCAGGCCGCTCAACATGCCGGATTGATTTACCAGGAATATAAACCCATGAAATATCTGCTGCCGGGCCTGGAAGAGGTCGGGGAGGATGATCTTGAAAACGGGGATCTGATGGTATTAAACAATCTTCACAGTGCCATGGTCTACCAGATAGACAAGAGCGGGAAGATCCACCTGATTTATGCCTCTGGAAAACGAAAGCAGGTATTGACATTCAACTCTGACAACGTGGTGTTTCATGTCTACTGGCTGAAAAACCTCAAAGGGTTTTACCGGCTGTCTGCCGGGTCGCTCAGATAGGTCTTGATCGTCCGGATATAGTCCGGGGTTGTCCCGCAGCATCCCCCAACAATTTCAACGCCCTGCGATCTGATCTGCCGGATATTCTCAGCAAAAAACCGGGCATCTTCCGGATAAAAAGCGGTCTGGTCTTCTCCTGGGCGGGGCATACCCGCATTCGGCTGAATGATGACCGGAAGGGCGCTTGCGGCCCGGATGCGCCGGGCAAGTTCAACCATGGTGCCGCTTCCCAGGGAGCAGTTGGCCCCGACACCGGCTGCACCTGCGTCTTCAAGCGATTTTACACTGTCTTCCGGGCTGTTTCCAAAAATGGTGAAAAAGCCTTTTTTCATCTCTTTAAAGGTCAATGAACAGAATACCGGCTTGTTTGAAACGGATTGTATCCCCTTCAGGGCTGCCAGCGCAACCTGGAGATCGAAAACCGTTTCCACCAGGAAAAAATCAACGCCTTCCTCATCCAGCCAGGCGGCCTGCCGGGCAAAACTGTCCTGTGCCTGTTCAAATGAAACAGGCCCTGAGGGTTGGAGCATCTCCGGGATGGATCCCATATCCCCGGCAACAAATCCCGATGCCGGGCATACCTGCCTGGCCAGGCGGACCCCGGCCCGGTTGATCTTTTCTGCATGCTCACCCAGACCCATTTTGTCCAGCTTGAGCGGTGATGCACCAAAGGTGTTGGCGCTGGCTACATCAGCGCCGGATAGATAATAGCTTTGGTGAATCT
>QZLA01000146.1 GCA_004796375.1 Desulfobacteraceae bacterium | reverse complement strand
GCCTGACCGTATGGTTCTTCTGTGTTCAATATTTTAATGCCCCGCCCTACCCTATTGTTTCAACGCAGGAAAATTCCCACAATCCGGACAACCTGCTCGAACCGGTGGTGCCGCGCCTGATGACCCACCGCTACCGCTACCAGCTCTATCTGCTGCTGTTTATCGGGATTACCCAGCTTCTCTATTTTCTCCTGGCGCAGCTGCTGCCGGTTTTTGTGGTCGGGTTCTGCATCTACCTGGCCTCCCAGTTCAACACACGAAACCTGGAAAAAAGGAGTCAAAAACGGTTCAAGGTGGAACCCGCGGTTGTGGATCTTGCCGCAGCCCCTGAATCCGGGCAGGGCACCCTGCTTCCCGAGGCCGCCTGAAAGAAACATGTTGGACAAACGCTGACTTGTGTCTTATGTTCACCCCCACGATGTTTTTAAACATCTTTTTGATTAATCCTTACCAAGGAGTCATTACATGACACAAGCCATTCAATCCGGAGATACCATTTCCGTTCACTATACCGGCAAGCTGGAATCCGGTGAGATTTTTGATTCGTCTGAAGGCCGCGAACCCCTCAAGTTCACCGTGGGTTCCGGCATGCTCATCAAGGGGTTTGACCAGGCGGTTGTCGGGATGAAACCCGGTGACAGTAAATCCGTAACCATCGAACCTGAAGAGGGATACGGTGAAAGAAATGACGAGATGTACGTGGAAATTCCAAAACATGCCATCCCGGAAGATCTGCCCCTGTCCGTAGGGATCCAGGTTCAGCTCAGGAGCCCTGAAGGCCACCCCATGGCGGCCACCGTTGCCGAAATCGGCGAAGAAAACGTCAAAATGGACCTGAACCATGCCCTGGCCGGAAAGACCCTGGAATTTGAAATTGCCATCGTGGAAACCGGACTCGAGCCCGATGCCCATGCCTGCGGTCACCGCGGCTGCGCATGCGATGATGAATCAAAAGATCAGGGCGGATGCGGATGTGACTCCGGCCACTGCCACTGATGTGATCATTACGAAAAGATAGATATTATGGTGTCCGTTTTCGGGCGGACACCCCTTCCCTAATCTGTTTCCGTTACCCAGTATCCCTCCTGCCTGACCACCTGAACCGTGTGCTCAGGTATCCACACAGACCGGGTATTGTCATCCACGAAATTGAGGATTCCGTCCTCATCCACGAAAGATCGGATCCCGTGGGTATAGTGGCCCGGAATCACCTTTTCCTCCACCACCGGCGGCACCCAGGTCTTTTGGGGCTCAGGCGCGGGCCGCTCAATAATCACCGGCACCTCCCGGATCACCTCTTTTTCCCTGATGATCACGGTCTCTTTTTCGCGTTTCACCGGCCAGTGCAGCCGGTAGGGCCTCATGCGGTAGGGGTATCCATCCCAGGGATGGTCCGGCCGGATGGAAACATCGGGACGGGTCCGGGCCAACGGCCCGTAAGGCGGGGTATAAACTTTTGGTGCACCGGTGTCATAATAAAAACTGGTGCCGGAACTGCCGATCCTCATGGCCCAGTCAGCCTGTACGCCATTGGTGAAAAGCAGCAGCAGGGCTGCCATTGAAAGGACTTTAAAGATATGAATACGCATGGGTCACCTCACCTGTATTAACCTTAAAAATAAGACAGGTCCCACAGGATTGTCAACGCCTGAAATTCAGACCGCAAAAATATCTCAGAGTTATTTAAATACGATGTTGACATTTGTTGCGCTTTTCACTATGAAATAAAAGTTATAAGGCACAACCGGTAAAAACAAAATCTGTTAATTTTCAGTCGGTTGAACCCTGACCTTCCCCAAACCGACCGTGCGAAGCTATGCACTGAATCTATTCTCCCAACCCTAGTATTCCAATTGACGTAACCATCCCTTTAAATCGGAGGATCAAATGAGCAGACCATTGCCTATCCTTTCCGTGTTCATTGCTGTGATGCTTTTGTCCGGTTTGAATGCACAGGCAGTCACCCGCCAGGCCCCTCTCGGCTCCGGCACCCAGTTGGATCCCTACCAGATCGCAAGCCTTGCCAACCTGTCCTGGCTGGCCCAGGATGACACCAAATGGAGTGCCTGGTATATCCAGACCGCGGACATCGATGCCGCAGAAACCCGATACTGGGATGATGCAGATGACAATATTGACGGGGATCTTTACAATGACCCAAACGACCTTACCGCCACAGGCACCAATCAGGGTTTTTATCCCATCGGCAACCTGACTACATACTTTCATGGTCACTACAACGGCCAGGGATACACCATTGACAATCTTTATATCCACCGGACCGACGACATGGGCACCCCCGACTATTCCGTGGG
>QZLA01000106.1 GCA_004796375.1 Desulfobacteraceae bacterium | reverse complement strand
CATGCATATAGGAGGCATTCACCAGCAGAAGTTCCGGATCAAGGGTCATATCCATCACCACGTTCGGGAATTTCGATCTGAGTGTGTCTTCAAACTCGGCGGACTGGATAAACCGTTCAACAATCTGGTTCATGCTGAGCAGCTGTAGATCTGCAGAGATGCCACTGGATATCACCAGGAAATCACTCACAATATCCGCCGCTTTCTGACCTGAATTCCGGATCATGACCACGCCCTGGCGGGTCGTCTCATCCAGGTTCGTGTCCATCAGCAGTACCTCCGGGTAGGTGGCGATTCCCGATAGAATGCTGTTCAGATCATGGACCACCCGGCCGGTCAGGTCGCCAATGGCCTGATAGCGTCCGGCATGACTCAACTCCTGATTGAGCCGATCCTGCTCACGCTCCATACTCTTTTTGCTCGAGATATCCTTTATGATCCCCTGGTAAAAGTTTTCCGAACGGATATCCCTTCCGGCCCGCGAACCGGATATCTCCACATCCACCGGTGTCTTGTCCCGATGCATCAGGACGGTCTCATATGAAAATTCCTTTTTTTCAATGGCCGCCCTAAAGGCGTCTGTCTGATCTTCATCCACCAGATCATGGATATAACACCCGATCAGTTCCTTTTGCCCATACCCCAGGATGCTGTGAACCGACGGGCTCACGTAATTGATCTTCAGGTCACTGCCCACGGACCAGATCAGGTCTGAGGTAGAGTTAATCAGAAGCTTGAATTCATCACCCGAGGTCTCCACCACATTGATCAGCACACCCAGGGAGAGGGTGATCATGGTATTGATGAAAAAAAAGGTGGTCATAAAGATGACCTGGGTCGTATTGAAATCGTTTATCCCCGTGTCAAAGGGCTGTATCCCCTGGATTTTTCCGAGAAGGATCACGGTCAGGGCGTTGATGAGCACGGAGATAATCCCGGCCCGCAATTTACCGAAAACCACTGCCAGAATTGAAAAACATAAGAAATACAGCCAGGAGGTATCAGATGCCCCAAGATAAGAAAAGGAATAAACACCCAAAATATAGAACACCAGGATACCTGCCCAGAACCTGAACCGGTAGGCAATCCGGCGGAGCAAGGCCACCAGGATGATCACGGCGTACAATATGGTAAAAACAACGGCCTGCTGCATATGATCACTGGAGATGGCATACCGGCAGGCCAGAATATAGGGAACAACCCCGATCACAATCAGGCAGGTAAAGGTATAGGAAAATGTCCGCTCCTGCCAGAATGACACGATGGTTTCATTGCTCTGATAGAGTGCCCTTGAGCTGGAAAGTTTTCTGAAATCAAACAAGCGTTGACTATTCCCTGTTTAAACGTTATGCCTGTGTAGCAATTTGAGGAATTCTACTAAATCGGGAAAAAAAAGCAATAATATTAAGAGGATTACCCATGAACTCATATATACCCACACGTGACGACGCACTGGCCCTGTTCAAGACCTATAATAAAAAGGATGGTCTGCTCAGGCATGCCCTGGCGGTTGAAGCGGTCATGGGTCACTTTGCACGACGGTTTGGCGAAGATGTTGAAAAATGGCAGGTGATCGGACTGGTCCATGATATCGACTATGAGATGTATCCGGACCAACACTGTGTAAAGGCCGTGGATCTATTAAAGGAGCACAATTGGCCGGAAGAATATATCCGTGCGGTCATCAGCCATGGATGGGAAATCTGTACAGATGTCGAACCCCAGTCAAACCTTGAGAAAACCCTGTATGCCGTTGATGAACTGACCGGGCTGGTGGCCAGTGCCGCCCTGGTCAGACCTTCAAAAAGTGTCCTGGACATGAAAGCCAAGTCGGTGAAGAAGAAGTGGAAGGACAAACGGTTTGCTGCCGGCGTGGACCGGTCGATCATTGAAAAGGGCGCTCAAATGCTCGATATGGACTTGTCCGAGCTGATTACAGAGGTGATCCTGGGCATGAGACCCGTGGCAGAGCAGATCGGTTTAAAGGGTACCCTCTAACTGCGTCAAAAATCCAACGCTCCAACCTGCAATCTTTTCCTGGTGCATGACAGGGTCCACAAGACCCAAATCGCATAACTATTTGAAATTATAGTTTATTTGCTCCATAGCCAATTATGGCATCAACTTTGCATTATCTCTTTGCAACACTTGCTGTAACACCTTTTTGACATGCAAAGGGATACATATGAACATATCGAGAATCAACCTGAGTGAAAAGCTGTATGCCATGCTGTCCGTGTTTTTCGGGTTTGCGCAACGGCAGGCCGACCATAAAAAGCTCAACCGGCACATCCTGGCGCTTAACCAGAAGGAAAATCTTGCCGGTATTATCGATGAAGTGTCTTTGTGTTTAAAGTCCATTCTCAATTATCGCCTGTTTGCCTTTGTCCTTGAGAAAGGAGATGGTGTGGATGTATGGCTGGATCCCAGAATGTACAGAAAATCCCTTGAAGGGTTTATCCTTAAGGATTTTAATCTTAAAAGTCCTGACCAGCTCAATTATATCAACCAGACCTTTGTTGAAGGCGAGGTTGAAAAAGATTTCGGACTCAATCAGCTGATCTCCTATGACCTGAATGAAAGCAGTTGTAAAGCAAAAATTTATATGCTTCCCAGTAAAACCATGTTCGATTATCACGATGAGATTATTTATCTGGTTCTCCAAAGTGCGGCGGTTGCGCTTTCCAGGCAGATCGATATTGAAAATCTCAAAGAGTCAGCGGTGATCGACCCCCTGACCGGCTGCTATAACCGCCGTGAATTTGAAAATCACCTCAACCGGCAAATCGCAGGGGCATTCCGGCATAAAACCCCCCTGTCCCTGTTCATGTTTGATCTGGATCACTTCAAACGGATCAATGACACCTACGGCCACCTGGCCGGAGATGAGGTTCTCAAAGAGGTGGTCAGCGCTGTCAAACGGAATATCAGGGCTCAGGATACCCTGGCCCGTTACGGTGGTGAAGAGTTCATCGCCATCCTGCCCCAGACCGATAAAACCAAGGCCATGGAACTGGCGGACCGCCTCAGGCAGATCATTTCAACCCTGAGGATCAAAAGTCAGGATCACCAGATCCGGGTGACGGCCAGTTTCGGTGTGGCCCAGCTTGATCACCATGCAGACATGAACCGGCTGATTCATGATGCCGACACCATGCTCTACAAGGCCAAACTCAATGGCCGGAATACGGTGATGCCCGGATTGATGAAACTGTGTCAGTCCGAGGAATGCCAGCCGGCAAAAGAGTTCAGTGTCTGATATCAAAACAGGCCTGACCCCCTGACCGTCCGGAGCCCTTAAACCCCTCGTAGCCAACTGCCGAAAAATAAGGTATGATTGTCCAATACTGGATGAACACCTCCGACAAGGCAAGACGCAACGAATCATGTTGAAAGGCTCGAACAAGTTACGGCAGTGGGTATATGGGGTGACCACCCTGTTACTCTGGACTGCCCTGATGGCGCATCCGCTTTCCGGGGCAGAGCATACGGGTGCCGTGACAGTTGACCCTTCTATCAGCCGCATGGACCTGACCCCGTTTCTGTCCTTTTTCGAGGATACGGAAGGCAACCTGCCGTTTAAAGAGGTTCGGTCACCCCAGAAGACCCGCAACTTCAAGCCGCTTGGATCACGGACCGGATTCGGCTACTCCTCTTCAACGTTCTGGTTCAAATGCACCATTGAAAACCGCCGCCAGGACAGTATTCCCCTTATCCTTGAATACCCTTACCCGGCGATCGATCATATTGAACTTTACTACCCCCAGGAGCCCGGACCCACCCCTTCCGGTTTTCACAAAACCATGGGCGGAGATACCCAAGCATTTGTACAGACCTCTCAGTCATTCCGGACCTTCGCCGTTCCGGTCAGTGTGCCCCCCGGAGATCATACCTTTTATTTCATGCTTCGATCCAAAGGCGCCCTGGTCCCTTCCCTGCGCGGGTGGGGCGCTGATGCATTCAACACCTATCAACAAAAAGATATCATCATCAATTGGCTCTACTACGGAGCCATGCTGTCCGTCTGTATTTTCTGTGTCCTGATATTTGCCAGAACCAAAGATCCCATTTTTTTATCCCTGCTGCTGTTTGTTTTTGGTACGGCGCTTTTTTCCATGGTCCATACCGGAATGGCTGCCCAATACCTCTGGCCGGGCATGCCCATATGGTCAAATCGATTACACCCGCTGTCCGGATTCATCGGTTGCCTTGGATTTTTATTGTACAGCCGGACCATTCTAAGTACACAGGCGGCCCTGCCCCAGATAGACCGCTGGTTCAAATTTCTTGCGCGCCTGAACCTGCTGCTTTGCGTAATTTCAATGGCCATTCCCTACTCGATCGCCACACAGGCCATGATTCTTTTCACGGGTATCACCATCTGTGTGACCGCAGGGACCAGCGTGACCATGAGCCTCAAGGGAAACCGGCAGGCAAAAATATATTTTCTGGCCCTGCTGCCCTTTATTGTCAGCATTATTCTCATGGCTCTGAAATCCTATGGATTTCTCCAAAACAACCTGCTGACCGATTCCATGGTCCAGATCACCAGCTCAGCCGTCTGTGTGCTGCTCTGTTTTGGCGTCATCGATAAAATCAATCAGGTCCAGGAGGATAGGAAACATGCCCTGGTGGAATTGAACAGGGCTGAAAGCAAATACCGGCTTCTGGCAGAAAACATAAAGGATGTCATCTGGATACTGGATTTGAGTTCACTGAAACTTGTTTACATCACCCCTTCCATCGAAGCGATGATGGGGTATACCCCCAAGGAAGCTGCGCATTTCTCCTTTACTGAAATGCTGCCCCCCCAAGCAGGAAAACGGGCGATGACGGCTGTGAAAGAAGGGATCAGACAGGCCCGAGAAAGCACAGGCAAAAGAAAGGAGGCCTTTACCATTGAATTGGAGTGCTATCATAAAAAGGGCCATATTTTCTGGACGGAAACCACAACAACCTTTACACAGGACGCCATGGGCAAACCGGTTGAGATGATCGGTGTGACCCGCGATATCACATCCAGAAAACAGGCAGAAAAAGCAAAGGATGCCCTGGAACAGAAGCTGCACCAGTCCGGCAAACTTGAAGCTTTAGGAACCCTTGCAGGAGGCATCGCCCATGACATGAACAATATTATTGCCGCCATCCTGGGGTATGCCCAGATCTCGCAGTATGACACCGATCCTGACACGCGCCTGAACCACCGTATCAACCGGATCATTAAAGCCTGCCATCGGGCAAAGGATCTGGTCGGTCATATTTTAACCTTCAGCCGCCAGGATAGTGACAAGGCGCAGGTCATTAAAATCCACTTGATCGTCAAAGAGGTGCTGAAACTGATCCGGGCCACGCTGCCCGCCACCATCACCATCGAAAGCCATATCGAGGATAAGTCCCTCATGGTCAACATAGACCCCACCCAGCTGCACCGCATCATCATGAACCTGTGCACCAATGCCTGGCATGCCATGCAGGACAGCGGCGGAATACTCGGGCTTGGATTGGAAAAGGTCATCCTGGATGAACATACCGCGGGTCAGTACATCAACCTCACCCCCGGGGAGTATGTAAGGCTGACCGTGAGCGATACCGGCCACGGTATGGAGGACAAGGTTCTCCAACGGGTGTTTGAACCGTTTTTCACCACCAAGCCGACCGGGCTAGGTACCGGATTGGGCCTGTCCATGGTCCACGGTATTGTAAAAAAATCCGGCGGTGATATCTTTGTATACAGCGAGCCTGACAAGGGCACCGCGTTTCACCTTCTTTTTCCAAACGTGACCCGGGAGCCGGCACAACAGGAAACCACCCAGGAAGAGGTTCCCGGTGGAAGTGAGTCGATCCTCTATGTGGATGACGAGGAATACATCACCGATATGGCCGTGGAAATGCTTTCGGATCTGGGGTACCGCGTCATTGCCAGCAACAGCAGTGAAGACGCCCTGGCCTTGTTTAACGAGAATCCCGGTGATATTGATCTGTTGATTACAGACCAGACCATGCCCAACCTGACCGGCATGGATCTGGCAGACAAGATCCGGGAAACGGCACCGGATCTGCCCATCATTTTATGCACCGGATTCAGCGAACTCATGACGCCTGAACGGATAGATGGATCCGGAATCAATCAATATATTATGAAGCCCTTCACCCAGAACGATCTCGCGGCCCGCATACGAACCGCTTTGGATAAACCCGCTTGATCCACCTTTGCCCGGAAACTGCAGCTATGATCGGATTTCCACCGCTTGGCCGGATAAAAATGCCTTCACCGCCTGGATGGGAACCTCCTTCCGGTGAAAAATTCCGGCCGCCAATGCTGCTTCAGCATCGGTCTCTTTGAATACTTGATCAAAATGCTGGGCACACCCGGCACCGGAAGAGGCGATCACCGGGATGGACACCGTCCCCCTGACCAGGTTGATCAGCTCGGTATCAAAACCTGAGTTGGTCCCGTCCCTGTCGATGCAGTTGAGAAGGATCTCTCCGGCGCCCAGCTCCTGGCAGGCCAGTGCCAGGGTCGCCGCATCAATATCCCGGGTCTCCCTCCCCCCTTTGACCGTGCACTGATACCAGCAGTATGTTTCACCCCCGGGACCTGGAAGCCGGGTTTCAATGACCCGGTGATCCGGTGCGTCATCCGGATGATTCACATACACCCGCTTGGGATCGATGGAGATCACCACGGCCTGGTTGCCATAGACCCGTGAAATGGTTTCAATGGCACTGGTACCGGTTTTTTTACCGGTTTTAAGATAATCCATGGCAATATAAACGGCGTCACTGCCGATGGACACCTTATCCGCCCCGGATCGAAAATACTGGGCTGCCACATCAAGGGCCGAGTAATACTTTCCGCTGCTGTCGGTGTAATCGCGAATTCCGCCGCCGATGGTCAAGGGTACAAACACCTGCTTCGATGTTTCCTTGAGCACCTGGATCATGGGAAGATCTTCCAGGGGAAAGTCCCTGAAACCGGTAATATTCAGAAAAGTAATCTCATCGGCCCCGTCTTCATAATACCGCTTGGCCAGAGCAACCGGTTTGCCCAGGTTCCTGACATCCCCCTTTTCCCTGACATCGTATTGATCCCCCTTGGTCACAACAAGATCTCCCTGGTCATTGGCACGCACATCCAGGCAGGCGATAATCCGTTTGGCCAGTCCGCTACCCCGGGATATATTTCTGGGCCTTGACGTCAGCGGGCTTGCGGAAACAAAATTTTCCAGCAGCCGGATACCGGAAGGCCCGCTCTTTTCAGGATGGAACTGGGTTCCGATGATGTTGCCCTTCTGGACGGCACTGACAAAATCATTGCCGTAGGAGGTGGTGGTCAGAATAATTGACGCATCCTCAGGCACCACATGATAGGAGTGCACAAAGTAAAACTTATTACCCGATTCGATTCCGTTAAACATGGGGCTGTCCTGGTGAATATTGACACCGCTCCACCCGATATGGGGAACGGACAGATCAGTGACAAACCGTTTGACCCGGCCTTTGAACACACCTAAGCTTTCATGGTCGGAATCATCCTCTTCACTGCCCTCAAACAGGGCGTGAAGCCCCAGACAGATCCCCAGAAAAGGACGGTCCTGGGCCAGATATTGACGCAGAGGTTCAATATACCCCTTGGTATTGAGGATCTGGATCATGGTCTCGTAATTTCCAACACCGGGGAACAAGAGTTTTTCCGCGTTTAAAATATCTTCAGCACAGGTCACGGGTGTGACCTTTTGACCCAGTTTTTCAAGTGCATTGGTTACACTTCTGACGTTTCCCGCACCATAGTCCAATAGTGTTATCATTCTTATATCCCGTTTTGTTCTTGACGGTTTTCGATTTCAGGCAGCCGCTCAATCACCTCTTTGAGCTCACCTTCAAATACCAGGGGTTTCTGGTCAAGCCCTGCGATGACAAATGTGACATCCGCATCGACACACAGTGCCCCCGTGGTTTCATTGATCACCTGCTGACGGATGACCGCGCTTTTATTGCCGATTCTATCAAGCCCGGACCTGACCACGACGGTATCATTGACCCTGGCCTGGCTTTTATAGGAGATATTAATATTGACCACGTAAAAAAACCAGCCCTTGTGGATGAAATCATCGATTTTCAAATGATCCTCCAAAAGCTGCCAGCGGCCCTCCTCTAAAAATTCCAAATACCTTGCGTTGTTGACATGCTGGTATAAATCGGTGTGGTATCCCCTGACCTTTATCTTTGTTTCCATAATATATTCCTGTTTCCTTTATCAAGTTCCGTCTATTTTCATCCAGATGGCTTACCGGGTCAGCAGGCTGGTATTCTCCATAAACGCGATGGTTTTCCCGGCCACAGCGATACGGATGTTGGCGGCGTCCGCTAACAGGTCAGGCAGGCACGCGGCCAACGTCTTAGAAGAATCCTGTTTTTCAATGCTTTCTTCAACCGGGAACGGGTTGAGTACTGCCTCCTGTCCGGGAATGATTAACGGTTCAGATGATTTTCCAAAGCGAAGTGAAATATGTCGCTTAGAATTCAATGCTGCCCGGGGTTCTTGGGAACGGAATCACGTCCCGGATATTGGTAATTCCGGTGACCAGCATGATAAACCGCTCGAACCCCATGCCGAATCCGGCGTGGGGAACCGAACCATATCGTCTGGATTCCAGGTACCACCAGTAATCCTCTTTGGGCAGATCCATTTCATCCATGCGGCCTTCCAGGACCTCGAGACGCTCTTCACGCTGGCTGCCGCCGATCAGCTCACCGATCCGCGGGACCAGAAGATCCACGGCCGCAACGGTTTCATTGTCGTCGTTCATCCGCATGTAAAAGGGCTTGATGGTCTTGGGATAATCCGTGAGAAATACCGGCTTCTTAAAGTACTCCTCTGCCAGAAAGCGCTCATGTTCACTTTGAAGATCCAGGCCGTATGACACCTCATATTCAAAATGCTTCTTGGATGCCTTGAGTATCTCAATCGCTTTTGAATACGTGACCCGCTCAAAGGTTGTATTCACCAGTGTGTCCAGAAGGCCGGGCAGGGATTTATCCACAAATTTGGAAAACAGGTTCAGATCCTGCTCACAGTTGTTCCGGACGTGATTAACCAGGTATTTGACCAACTCCTCCCCATGATCCATGTTGTCCTCAAGGTCGCAGAAGGCCATTTCCGGTTCTAACATCCAGAACTCAGCCACATGACGGCTGGTGTTTGAATTCTCCGCCCTGAAGGTGGGGCCGAAGGTGTATACATCGCCAAGGGCCAGGGCAAACATCTCGGCAGAGAGCTGGCCGGAAACGGTGAGATTGGCCTCCTGGCCGAAAAAATCCTGTTCGAAATCCATCTTGCCTAGCTTTTGTACCAGGGCCGGGTCAAGGGCGGTCACCCGGAACATTTCTCCGGCCCCTTCGCAGTCGGAACCTGTGATCAGGGGGGTATTCAGGTACCTGAACCCCTTTTCGTGGTAGAACTGATGAATGGCCCAGGCAATCTCCGAACGGATCCTGAACGCCGCCCCGAATTTATTGGTCCTCGGCCTTAAATGGGCAATGGTTCTCAAAAACTCATCAGAGTGGCGCTTCTTCTGTAACGGATAATTATCCGGCGCCACATTGTAAATTTTAATATGGCTGGCCTGTATTTCGTATTTTTGGCCCTTTCCCGGGGATTCAATCATTTTTCCCCGGATACTCAGGGATGATCCGGTGGTCGCCTTAACCACGTCATCGTAATTCTCAAGATCCTCATTTGCAATGACCTGGATGTTGGCCAGACAGGAACCATCGTTGATTTCAAGAAAGGAGAAGGTTTTTGAGTCCCGTTTCGTCCGAACCCACCCCTTGATACAAACCTGATCCAGGGGCATGTCAGAGGCCAGCAGTGCATCGATCTTAGCTCTTTTCATTGCGTTTTCCCGTTAAAAATAATATAATGATAAATTTGGTTTATCCAAATTTTTATTAATTACAATAGTTTGAATGTCACTATCATGCACAGACAAAATTTTCAAGATATCCTTGTTAACTCCCTGGGATTAATTGAAATGCCCTCCAGGTATCTGGGCAACGAGGTCAATGCCGTTAAAAAGGATCTGGCCCAGATGGATCTGACCGTTGCCCTGACCTTTCCCGACCTGTATGAAATCGGTACGTCCCATTTCGGTCTTCAGATTCTGTATTCCATATTGAACGACCAGCCGAAAATTGCAGCAGAGCGCTTCTTCTGCCCGGCCCCTGACATGGAAGCGCTGCAGCGTCGGAACCGGACGCCTTGCCTTTCCATGGAATCACGCATCCCCTTGTCAGAATTTGACATGATCGGTATCAGCCTGCTCTACGAATTGAATTTTACCAACATCCTGACCCTGTTTGATCTGTCCGGCATACCCTTTCTGGCTGATGAGCGGCCGGATGATATGCCGCTCATCATCGGGGGCGGCCCCTGCACCTTTAACCCTGAACCCCTGGCCGATTTTTTTGATGCCTTTGTGATCGGCGACGGTGAAGCGGTCATTCTCGAGATCTGCCAGGCCGTTATCCAGTGGAAAAAAAGCGGGGACGGTAAAAAGAAAACCCTGATGAAACAGCTTTCCGTCATTCAGGGCGTGTATGTGCCCTCCCTGTTTCAACCCGGGTTTACCCCAGGGGGTATCCAGACCCTGTCT
The DNA here is from genome assembly GCA_004796375.1 of Desulfobacteraceae bacterium. GTDB lineage: Bacteria > Desulfobacterota > Desulfobacteria > Desulfobacterales > Desulfobacteraceae > MADRE2. Next base: position 40,812 of record QZLA01000106.1, on the reverse strand, counting down.
GCCCTGCCGCCGGCCGCAACCCCGGTAAAGCGTGCGATACTGCCTGATCTGGAAAATGCACCCTTTCCCATGACACCCATTGTCCCGTTTGGCAAACCGGTTCATGACCGCCTCAGGCTTGAGGTGGCCCGGGGGTGCTCCAGGGGGTGCCGGTTCTGCCAGGCCGGCATGATCTACCGCCCGGTAAGGGAGCGTTCGGTGGAGCGGCTATTGAAGATCACCGCCGACTCACTGGCCAAAACCGGCTACCGGGATGTGTCCCTCTTGTCCTTGAGCACCGGGGATTATTCCGGCCTGACCCGGTTGATGGGATCCTTGCTGGGTTTGGATACCGATCACTGCACAGCCATCTCTCTGCCCTCCATCCGGGCGGAAAAACTCACGCCCGAGCTGATGGAGATTATCCGGTCCGTACGGAAAACCGGATTCACCATCGCACCTGAGGCAGGATCCCAGAGATTACGGGATATCATCAACAAAAACCTGTCTGAAGAAAGCATTGAAAAGACCATTGAAAACGCGTTTCAGCTGGGGTGGAAAAATATCAAACTCTACTTCATGATGGGGCTTCCTTTTGAAACCTTCGAGGATATCGATGCCATCTGCGAGCTGTCAAAACGGTTGGCCCATACCAAGGCAAAGGGCAAAAAGACCATCAATGTGAGCATTGCCCCCTTTATTCCCAAGGCCCACACTCCGTTTGAAAGATGCTCCCAGATATCTTTGGATCGATCCCTTGAAAACCTGCAGTATCTCAAAGATAACCTGAGACACCCCAAGGTAAAGCTCAAGTGGCAGAACCCTGAGATGAGCGTCATTGAAGGCGTCTGGTCCAGGGGGGACAGACGGCTGTCCACCCTGTTAATCGAAGCCTGGCAGCTGGGTTGCCGGCTGGACGGATGGTCTGACCAGTTCCGGTTTGACCTGTGGCAGGAGGCCTTTTCCAACACCGGCATCGAACCCGACTTTTTCACCACCCGGAAACGGTCTGGAACAGAAACCCTGCCGTGGGATCACATCGACTCAGGTATCTCCAAGGCATTTTTAAAAGAGGAGTTTTGTAACGCCGAATCCCTTTCCCTGACACCGGACTGCCGGGAAAATGACTGCAGCGGCTGCGGCATCTGTGATTTTGACACCATTCAACCGGACATCCAGCCCCCTGCTCCTGAGCAAGCGTTCCATATCCAAAAACCCGAACCCCAGGACCCCAATGATTTCATCAAGGTGAGGGTGGTCTATTCAAAACAGGGAGATGCGAGGTTTTTCGGCCACCTGGAACTGGTCAACATTATTGAACGGGCCATCCGGCGCGCCGGCCTCACCGTGAGGTATACCCAGGGGTTCAACCCGGGCATGAAGCTCTCATTTGACAACCCCCTGCCCCTGGGGATGGCCAGCGAATCCGAATCCTTTTACCTCTATATCCCCAAGGGAAACCGGCCCGGCGCCCTGGTTGAAACGCTTAACAAGCTTCTGCCAGGAGGCTTGAAAATTGAAGCGGCCACTCTTTTTACCCGGCAGCAGGAGGCGCCTTTGGCAGATCGGTACCATATCCGGTTCGAACACGATATACAGGTATCTGAAGCGGTAGAAAAATTCATGAAACTCTCCGAATTTGTGGTTGAAGATATCAGTCGCAAAGGGAAGCGGCGAGAGGTGAATTTAAGGGAAATTGTTGAAAAAATAAGCATTATTGACAGACAAAACATTGAAATCGTGATAAAAAAGAATAATCAACGATTGGTCCGGCCCGGTGAAATCTTAACCCGGGCCCTGGGTTTATCTGAGGCTGACATTCATTCGGCCGTCATCACCAAAAAAAAACAGGATCATTGAAATGCTCAAAGAACTTGTTGTGAATACTGCCAGACATGAAACCCGTGTCGCCCTGCTGGAGAACGGAACCATTGCAGAGCTGTTTATCGAACGGGAGGATGAAACCAGCATTGCCGGAAATATCTATAAAGGCAAGGTACAGCGGGTGCTGCCCGGCATGCAGGCCGCATTTGTGGATATCGGATTCAACCAGGCCGCATTCCTGTATGTGGATGACGTCCTGGATGATACCAGCCACAAGATGGTCAAGCAATTTGAGCAGGAGCCGGATGATGACAGTGATTCGGAAGAGGAGGGAGAACTGGAGAACTCCAATCTTGAGAAAAATCACACCTCCTGGAAAAAGGGTCTCAAGCCTGAACAATCCATTGAAGACCTGATCATGGAAGGCCAGGAGATCCTGGTGCAGGTTGCAAAATCCTCCATCGGGTCAAAAGGTCCGAGAATCACCACCCATATCTCCCTGGCCGGCCGATATATGGTGCTGATGCCCACCGTTGATCATATCGGTATCTCCAAGCGGATTGAAAATGATGCCGAGCGCTCCCGCCTCAAGGAGCTTTTGCTCTCCATTCGGGAAAACGATTTCGGCTATATCTTCAGGACTGCTGCCGAGGGGATCCAGGAAGATGCCCTGAAAAAAGAGATCTCCTTTCTGAGCAAGACCTGGGAAGATATCCTGCAGAAAAGCAAAGTCACCTCCGCCCCCTCATTAATCTACCGGGACCTGACCATCACCTACCGTGCAGTCCGGGATCTTCTGGCCAATGAAGCGGACAAACTGATCATCGACTCCAGGGATGAATATGAGAATGTGCAGACCTTTTTGAAAAAATTCATGCCGGATGTGGGATTGTCCGTGGAGCTATACAGCGGCAGGGAGTCGATCTTTGATGCCTACAATATCGAGGGTGATGTGGCCAGGGCCTTGAAAAAAAAGGTATGGCTCAAGTCCGGTGGATACATTGTGATTGAACAAACCGAGGCCCTGGTGGCCATTGATGTGAATACCGGCCGGTATGTGGGTAAACACAACTTTGAGGAAACCATCCTAAAAACCAACCTTGAAGCGGTCAAGGAGATCTCATACCAGATCCGGCTCAGGAATATCGGCGGCATTATCATTATCGATTTTATCGATATGAAAAAGGACCAGCACAAGGAAAAGGTGATGTCCGGGTTGAACGAGGCCATGAAAAAAGACAAAAGCCAGACCAATATTCTCCCGCTGACCGAACTGGGGCTGGTTCAGATGACCCGGAAGAGAATCAGAAGAAACCTCACCCGCACCCTGTGCGAAGCCTGTTTTTACTGCAACGGTGACGGAATGCTGCTGTCGGGCAAATCAATCTGCCACAAAATTTACAGGGATCTGGTCACCGAAGCCGGGGATATTATGGGAAACCGGTTTACAGTCAAGGTTCATCCGGAGATTGCCAGACTGCTTCATGGCGAGGAAAAGCACCTGATCTCATCGCTGGAAAACCGGTTTTCCAAACCCATTGCCATCTATCCGGAACCCCATTATCATATCGAGGAGTACCACATTTTCGAGTCCATCTCATAGTCCTTGAACCGGTCACGGCAATTTGAAACCCGGGATATCTTGACTTTCTTAAAAATTTAGACTAATATTTAATGTTTATTGTAGGTTGTATTATAAATTGCTCATTAGAACCAATATGTATGAAGGATTGTTAATCTTATGAAAAGAACATTTCAGCCAAGCAAACGGAAACGCAGCAGAAAACACGGATTTTTGAAAAGAATGTCAACCGCCGGCGGAAGACGGGTGATTAATGCACGCAGAGCAAAAGGAAGAAAAAAACTGTCCGCTTAAGTTTCAGGTTATAATTATTGAGCAAATACGCTTTCCCCAAAACGGCAAGACTCTTAAAAAGAGCTCAATTTATTAAACTTTCAACACAAGGAAAAAAGGTACACACACACTTTTTTATTGCTGCCGTATTAGACACAGATACGAAAAACAATCGAATTGGAATCACCGTATCAAAAAAAGTTGGAAATGCAGTAACAAGAAACCGGATCAAAAGACTTTTAAGAGAAGATTTCAGACACAGGAAAGATTCGATCACAGGGAATAAGGACATAAATATCATCGGAAAAAAGGGCCTGGCCACCTTGTCCAACAGCCAGATTATAGCTGAACTTGATAAATTATTTAACCGAATTGAAAATATTTGATGCTCAAAACGTTAATTCTCATATGTATTAAATTTTATCAAATTGTTATATCCCCCCTTACAGGAAGGAACTGCAGGTTTTTTCCCTCCTGTTCGGAATACGCCTTTTTGGCTGTTGAAAAACACGGCAGCATCAAAGGCTTTGCCCTTGCCGTCAGGCGGATTGTAAAATGTCACCCCTTTAATCCTGGTGGAGTCGATCCCGTACCCTAAGTCTTGAATCCCGTTTATTTGTTACCGCGTATTTCCTTTTAAGTGCCTTGACTTGTATTATCAGACTTAGGAGAGAAAATGAGTGAGCAACAACGGTTAATTCTGGCAATTGTTCTCTCTGTGGCGGTACTTTTCGGATGGAATGTATTATTTCCGCCGCCGCAGCCGACAACCACACCGGAGAATGAAACGCCCGGCGGTGCTCAGACTGAGCAGCCAGCGATTACCGACAGTGCCCAACCCAACCAACCCGGGTCCGCTATTTCGGACTACCAGTCCGGCAGCGGGTCAATCCCTGTCCCTGCAGACACGCCTGCGGCCGGCAGCGCCAATTACAACACCACTACCATTTCCACCCCGCTGTATGATGCCGTCCTTTCAGAGTACCAGGCCAGGATAGACAGTTTGACGCTCAGGCAGTTCAAGGAAAGCCAGGAAAATGGATCTCCGCTGAAGGAGGTGGTATCCCAGCAGCTTTCCAGCGGTCTGTTCGGTATCAGTTTTGAAGGGGCCGGACTTCCCGGGCTTGACACCGCCGTGTTCAAAACCCAGGAGACACTCCCATCTCAAATCGACCTGTCCGGCGGAACCAGAACCCTTGATTTTGCCTGGCAGTCCCCGGATGGTATTATCATCAGGAAGATCCTCACCTTTTCAGCCGATTCCTACCTGATCAACTGTGAAATTGTGGTCCAGAACGGGTCGTCAAGAGCCATCAAAGATACCCTGGCTATCGGTGTTGATGAATATTTTGATGAAGAGATTGCCAAACAGGCCCGCTTCGCCTTCACCGGTCCCATTGCCTACCTGAATGATGAACTCAAAGAGATCAAACCCAAGGATATCGAGGACAAAAGCACCTATAACGGGTCTGTTGCCTGGGCCGGCTATACAGACCGCTATTTTGTCAAGATGGTGGTCCCCAAAACCCCTGTGGACGGGCTGGTCAAACTCGCATATGAGGACAATATCGTTACCAGCAAGCTGGCGGTTCCCATGGAGCGGATTGATCCGGGAAAGCAGGCAGCCTACTCGTTTGACCTCTACATGGGCCCCAAAAGCCTGAGAGTCCTGTCCGAATATAACCAGTTCATGACCAAAGCCGTCAACTTCGGATGGTTCACTTTCCTGGCCAAGCCCCTGCTCATGCTGATGAATTATATCCATGGGGTGATCCCCAATTATGGGGTGGCCATTATCCTGCTGACCATTATCATCAAGGTATTGTTCTGGCCCCTGGGCACCAAAAGTTACAAGTCCATGAATGAAATGAAAAAGGTTCAGCCGCTCATGATGGAGATCCGCGAAAAATACAAGGATGATAAGCAGCGGATGAACCAGGAGATGATGTCCCTTTACAAAACCTATAAAGTGAACCCGGCCGGTGGATGCCTGCCCATGCTGGTCCAGATGCCCATCTTTTTTGCCTTGTACCGGATGCTTTACTCTGCCATCGAGTTGAGACATGCCCCGTTTATTGGGTGGATCACAGACCTTTCCGCGCCGGACCGCCTGTTTGACATCGCGCTTCCCTTTATCAACCCGCCGGGAATCCCGGTACTGACTTTGGTGATGGGCGCCTCATTTTTCCTGCAGCAGAAAATGACACCCACTGCGGGGGATCCCACCCAGGCCAGAATGATGATGCTGATGCCCCTGTTCATGACCGTCCTGTTTATCAACTTTTCCTCAGGACTGGTCCTTTACATGTTTGTAAACAACCTCATTTCAATGGGCCAGCAGTACTACACACAAAAAAAATTCGCTTGATCCATTGCTGAACCAAGATCAAGCGGTGACTACGGAGGAACATATATGAAGCAAACACAAGAATTTGAAGGAAGGGACGTCGGCGCAGCCATAAAGAATGCCTGTACGGAACTGGGGATTTCCAAAGATGATTTGGATTATGAAGTGATTACCACCGGAACCACTGGAATTTTCGGCATTGTAGGGAGAAAGGACGCCAGAATCAGAGCCTTTGTTTCTGATGACACCCCTGTTTCTTCCGATTCTCAAATGGATGACGCGGATTTTGCCGGTGTTCAATCCATTGTAGATGAGGCCTTTGGTCAGGAAACCCGCAGAGAAGACCATACCGAGACGATCAGCGATTTAGATGAAGAGGCGGAAGAAGAAGGTGAACTGGATGATGCCGTTGATGTGACCCAGGAATCCATTGACCTCGGGGTTGAAGCACTCCAGAAAATGGCCGACCTGATTACCGATGATGCCAGCGTAACGGCCTCTACAGACAGGGACCAGCTCACACTCACCATTACCGGTGGAAATGCCGGCATTTTAATTGGCAGAAAAGGGCAGACCCTGGATGCCATGCAGTTTTTGACCGACAAGATGATCAACCGGAAAAGTGATGCCCGGGTCCGTGTTAAGGTGGACATTGAGGGGTACATGGAAACCCGCAAATCCAACCTGGAAAGCCTGGCGTTTAAAATGGCGGATAAAGCCAAGAAGACAGGAAGACCCGCAACAATCAACCAGATGAGTGCCCAGGACAGGCGTATTGTCCACCTGGCCCTCAAAGATGACTCCCGGGTCAGGACCCAGAGTATGGGGGACGGATACTATCGAAGACTGGTCATCTTTCCCAAAAAGAATAATAATTTCAGAGGGAAGCGCCGCTTCAAAAAATAAAGCATCATGACTGACACGATTGCCGCAATATCCACTCCGTTAGGCAGTGGCGGTATTGGTGTTATTCGGATCTCCGGGCCGGAGGCCATTGATGTGGCTTCCGGCCTGTTCGGCCGAAAAAAAACAGGCCCCACAGATTGCAGATCACTGGAATCCCACCGGGTATATCACGGGTACATTTTTGACCCGGACCGCCGTCAATCCGGCATGGATATCATTGATGAAGTCCTGCTCATCCCGATGCTCGCCCCCTCCTCCTACACTGCTGAAGATGTTGTTGAAATCCAGGCCCACTCCGGAACCATTGTCCTTCGATCCGTTCTTGATCTTGTACTGTCCATGGGAGTCCGCATGGCCGAACCCGGTGAGTTCACCAAACGGGCCTTTTTAAACCAGCGTATTGATCTGACCCAGGCTGAAGCGGTTACCGATATTATCAATGCCCGCTCCAACGCATCCCTTAAATTTGCCGCTTCCCAGAACATGGGCGCGCTCAAGGAACGGATTCAGGCGCTGACTGAACCCCTGGTAGATATTCTGGCACACGTTGAGGCATCCATTGATTTTCCGGATGAGACCGACGCCTTTCAACCGGGAAGCAACGAGATCGAAGCGATCCGCCGTATTATAGACCGGTGTAACGAGCTGATACAGCAGCACAATGATGCCTGTTTTCTTAAAGATGGGATCCGGGTATCCATCTGCGGTGCACCCAATGTCGGAAAATCCAGCCTCATGAACCGGCTGGTCAACCAGGAGAAGTCCATCGTGACCGCCCTGCCGGGAACCACCCGCGATCCCATACAAGAGGGGCTGAACCTGAATGGGGTTCCCTTTGTGATCTGTGATACCGCCGGCATTCATAAAACGGATGACCTGGTGGAAATCATCGGCATTGAAAAAGCAAAAGACCATATCAACCAGTCCGACCTGGTGTTATGGGTAACCGAGCCCCTTTCGACGCTGAACCCGGACCATATCCGTTCCATGGTCCCGGAGAGCAAGAACACCATCCTGGTACTCAATAAATCCGATCTCCTGGACACAGAGGGATCTTACCGGTTTCCGGAAGCCCTGAATCAACTCCCCCGGGCCCGGGTATCGGCACTGCACAATCACGGGGTCGATGAACTCAAAGAGATCATGATCAACTTGTCCATCAAGGAATTGGACCTTGAACGGTCAAGCGTCATCCCTAACCTGCGACATAAGAAGGCACTTCAGCGTGCTGTAAAAGAATTGGAAACTGCCCGGCAATCCATGATTGATCATATCGATCATGAAATGCTGGCCATTGATATTAAAAATGCACTGGATGCACTGGGCATGATCACCGGAGAGACGGCTCAGCTCGATATCCTTGATACCATTTTTAGTAATTTTTGCATTGGAAAATAAAAGGAAATTTTCATGGCTGTAGATTTTAAACCCCACTTTGCCAAATACAGAGCGGTCGTATCTCTAATCGACGGAATTTTCGAAAAGGTTAAAAAGGAATATCCCAAAGAGGTGTTCTGCCGGGAGAAATGTTCGGACTGCTGCTATGCCATATTTGACCTGACCATTATAGAGGCCATACACCTGAACCATCAATTCAACCTGAAATTTTCAGGTACTGAGAAATATGAACTTATCCAGCAGGCCTCCAAAGCGGACAGGGCGCTGAACAAGCTCAAAAGAGATGCGTACAAGGAGATCAAATCCGGTAAAAACGAGATGGAAATTCTCGCCAAAATGGCCCAGGAACGGGTCAGGTGCCCCCTTCTCGGCCCGGACAACCTGTGCATCATGTATGAGAGCCGTCCCATCACCTGCAGGATTTACGGTATTCCCACGTCAAGTGCGGGCATGACCCACATCTGTGGGCGAACCAATTTCAAAGAGGGCGGAAAATATCCCACCCTCAATATGGATAAGATCTACGCCCAACTCCAGTTAATTTCTGCAGAGATGATCAAAGAGATCAGATCCAAAAACATAAAAATGCATGAGATGCTCATTCCGGTATCCATGGCATTGATTACCGAATATAATGACGACTATCTCGGAGTAGACAGCAATGACGGAGAATAAGTTTACCCCTGAAGAGATCGCTGACAAAAAAAAGGCGATCTTTGATGCCATGGGCAAGCGGGGCCAGAAGCAGATCATGAAAAAGGGATATGACAATTGGGATCCGTTCCAGGAACCCAAGGATCCCATCGATATCCGAAAGGACAAGACCAAGCGGACATCCCAGATGCTGATCCGGGAGTTCTTAACCAGTATCGACCATGACGAATACTCCAATACCTATGCCCAGGGAGCGCTTGAAATGTGTTTAGGGATTATCAATGAGGAGGAGCGGATCCGGGGCATGTTTGATTTTGCATGCTGGTATAAATCCCTGCTCATTGAAGAGGGGTATGAATCAAAATAGACCGGATCTGGCCGGGGTTGAAAAGGCGGTGGTCCACTGGGTTGAACAGTCCACGGTCAAACTGACCCCTCAATCCCTGATTGAGCATGTAAAAACGCACCACAAGCGCTCATCAGGACAGGCTAGGGCGCTGTTAAAGGCGCTGATCGGCAAGGGTGAACTCAGTTATATCCATGAATTGGGTCACACCTTTATCGGCCTGAACTTCTCAAAACCGGTCCCTATTTCAGAACACTTTACCCTTTCACCCCCAGGCCTCGACCATCAATCCGTTCCCGATGACGATAGCGAGGATTGCACCATTTATCTTGAGGCAGGGGTGTCATTCGGTTCCGGACGCCACCCCACCACCCAGATGTGCTTAGCGGCCATTGATGATGTGGTCTTCAATAAAAACCGGAGACTCCGTTTCCCCTGTCATGCCGCAGATATCGGAACCGGAACCGGTATTCTTGCCCTGGCGTTATGCCGGGCCACCGGGTCCACCTGCCTGGCCTATGATATTGACCCGGTATGCCGGTCACAAACCCGGCACAATGTCAAATTGAACCGGCTGGAGGACAGAATCCAGGTGAGCACGGAGAATTTTGATCAGTCCGGCCATCCATTTGACATCATCATGGCCAACCTGAGATACCCCACCCTGTCCCAATTGGCACCGGTCATCAGGAAAAAAACCCAAACAGGGGGAATTCTCATCCTTTCCGGGATCAGGGAGTGGGAAGTTGACCCGCTCACTTTAGAGTTTGAACAGCTCGGATTTATCAGGATTGAACATTACTGCCTCAAGGAATGGGCATGCACGGTATTTCAACTCGATCAGCGGTTATCATAATTCTGGCTGCCTCTCTTGCATGGCTTGCAGCATGGGGGAAGGCGAACGCAGACCTCTATGAATGGACCGATGAAAACGGGATTCCCCATTATACCAATATTGCACCGCCGCCTGACTGCTCCGGATGCCGGATTCTCAAAGAAACAAAAACCCGGTCACCTGATCCTTCCCCAGCTCCCCCTGTACCGGCGTTTAACATTCCAAAGAGCCCGAAATACAGGGTCACCCGGGTTTTTGACGGTGATTCCATCCTCGTAAAGGGTCAGGGCCTCACACTGTCTGTAAGGCTTGTCGGCATTGATGCGCCTGAAACCTCAAAGCGGGGAAATCCTGGACAGCCCTTTTCCAACAGATCCAGACAGATGCTTTATGGTCTGGTATATCAAAAGCAGATTCAACTGGTCTCCCATGGAAAGGACCGGTTTAACCGGCAGCTGGCCCAAGTGTTTTACGAGGGGAAAAACATTAACCTTGAGATGATCCGCCATGGACTGGCAGAGGTGTACCGGGGAAAACTCCCGGGCGATCTTGATGCCGCCGCTTTTATAAAAGCCCAGGAAAACGCCCGCTCTGCAATGACCGGCATCTGGGGTTTGGGTGGTGCCTATGAAAGCCCCCGGGAATGGCGGAGAAAATATCCGTATAAATGAAGCTATTCCACAAGAAAGGTGCCGTTCAAACCAAGTGAACGGCACCTTTTAAGTCGTCTTGAAACAAATCCGCTCCTATTTTCGCAACCGCTTCATGGACAGCTTCACAGACTGCTGAAGCCTTGAGATAGATTCTGCCAGGACACCCAGTTCATCCTTTGACCGGACTTCGATCAGGGCATCCAGATCCCCAAGGCTGATCCGGTCTGTCATCTCTGAGAGATATTTGATATTGCCGGTCAATCTGCCGCCGAACGCGAACAGTATCAGGGCGATCACCACCAGTATCACCGTGATGAGAATGGCATTCTTGATGCTTTCTGACCGGTTGATCGCCTTGCTCTCTTTTTCAAGGCGAACCATGGGTTCTGTAAATTCATCAATATAGGTGGTCGCAGCGACATTGAACGGGGTTCCCATGACATTGACAACAACCATATATTTATCCTTCATGGAGCCGTCACTCTCCTGCCACTGATAATACCCTTTGGCGGGCCTGCCGCTCTTTACTGCGGTCAATACTTTCCAGAATCCCTTAAAACTCTTGCCCAGTTTTCCTTTCAACTTGGCCATATCATCAAGCTTGGGGGCACAGATCTTTGGATTCTGATGGGCCCACGTGCGCCATTTTCCATCCTCACCCTTAGAATTCAGTGCTGTGTACCCTTTCTTACCCACCTTCTGAATGGCGATACCCCTGAACCGGTTGTCCGACATAAACTGTTCTTTTTCGAGCTCCGGGTGGGCTTCGAGATAGAGTTGGACCTGCCTGGCAACTGAACTGGCCGTTTTCAGGATATCCTCTTCAGCCATCTCCTTGATAATGTCATTACCCTCTTTTCCAAAGCGGTCGGTAATTTTATTGAGCTGAAGAATCAGGTAGAATGCTTGAATGGCAAACGCCACAATCAGTATGATAAAAAAGAAAAAGAGCTTGAATCTCAGTCCTAGCCCTTTAATTTTGGTTTCAGCCGAACCGGCAAACGGTTCCGGATCCATGTCTGAAGGAAGTGATGCCATCTCCGAAGAGGCATCAATGGCTGAAGCGTCGGGAAGTCCGTTTCTATTTATGACCACAAAGCTGCTGCATGATTTACATTCGAACTTGACCGTGTCTGACGTCATCTTTTCCGGATCAATATTATAGGTCGCACCACAACTCTCACATGCTACATCCATGGTCTGAATCCTCCTTTTTTCAGTGACGCCCCGGCCCCATAAAGCCGTTACGCGTTAAAGATTAATTCATTGGCTATACGCAGTTCCTCTTCACCTCCGGTAAATCAGTTATTCCCATCAGTATTTTAAAAATGCCGTCCTGCTTGAGGGTATACATCTTGTTTTCGGTGGCAGCCTCTTTGATCTGCTCTGTGGGGGATTCCTGTTTGATCAGGTTTTTGATTTTGGCATTATTCAATAAAAACTCGTGAAAACCGACCCTGCCCTTGTACCCATTGTTGTCACACGCCCTGCAGCCATCCGGCTCGTATATGACAGTATCATTGGTCTTGAACTGATCAAGAAGCCCTGACCGGTCTTCCCCGAACTCCTCTATGAGTATATCCATGGCCTGCTTTTGGTCTTCTGCAGGCTTTTTACACTTCTCGCATAACCGACGGCCCAGCCTCTGGGCCAGGATTCCTAAAAGGGAATCTGCAAAGTTAGTCGGGTCAATACCGATCTCCAGCAAACGGGTGACCGTTTCCGGTGCATTGTTGGTATGCAGCGTCGAATAGACCAGATGCCCGGTTAGTGATGCTTCAATGGCTGTTTTGGTGGTTTCTTTGTCACGCATCTCACCCACCATGATCACATCCGGGTCAGCCCTCAGAAATGATCGCAGCAATGTGGCAAAATCCAGACCGATTTTGGGATGAATCTCTGACTGACGGATCCCTTTCTGATCGATTTCCACCGGGTCTTCAGCCGTCCAGATCTTTCGCTCCGGGGTATTGATGATATTGAGGGCTGAATGCAGGGTGGTGGTTTTTCCTGAACCTGTGGGCCCGACAACCAGAATCATGCCGTAGGGTTTTTTAATAATCTGTGAAAACGGGTTCAGGATATAATCGAGAACGCCCAGCTCGGACAGGCTCATGGGCTCACCGCTCTGCAGCAGCCTGAGGACCACGTCCTCGCGTGAGCCGGTCGTTGGAATCGTTGCCACCCTGAGTTCAAATGCACCCGTGCTGCGGGTTTTAAACTTGAACTTACCATCCATGGGCAGACGCCGTTCCGTGATATCCATCTTGGCCATGATTTTTATCCTGGAGATCACCGGGCGGCTGAATGTGTTGGGTATTTTGATATAGGGCTGGCAGATCCCGTCAATCCTGAATCGGATATCCGTGTTCTTGGTATGTGTGGACGGCTCGATATGGATATCCGAGGCCTTTTTCCGGTGGGCATCCACAATCATTTTATTAACGAACTGGATCACCTTGGAGTCGACAAGAGCAACATCTTCCCCCTCATCATCATCATCGATGTCCACATCAAACTCACCGGAAATGTCCTCCATGAAATCGGCCACATCCTCTTCCACAGCCGGGTCATCTTCCATCGCGGGGGTGCTGGTTTTCCGGTACTGGAGATCGATGTACTCAAGAATATGTTCCCGGACGGCAATATAAAACTTGAGCTTGAACCCGATATAGATCTTTCGGATATCCTCAAGGTTCTGCATCTCAGGATTGTCAATGGCGATCTCTATGGTGTAGTCAGACGGTGACAGGGACAAAGGTGCCCAATGGTTGTTCTTCAGGTATTCATATTTCAGGTTGGAAAACAGCTCTTCCCTGATTTCGGTCTCCTCCCGGATATCGATGAAGGAATACCCGTAAAACATGGACAGGGATTTGCCCAAGTCCTCCGGGGATATGCCGTGCTCGTTGAGCAGTATGAACTCGACCGAATTTCGGTTGCTCTTGGCGTTGTCGTGGGCCTTCTGAAGATTCTGCTTGGTGATCAGGTTGTTTCCCAGAAGGTAGTCAAACTTGGTTTTTCCCTTTATTTTCGACTGCAAGGCCTTTTTCCGGTTGGCATAATCAGAAAATTCCAGGGGGGAATGGATGATATTCAGAAAATTCAGGGCCTTGCTGAAATCCCCTTTTTCCTCATTCAGAAAAGATAGAAAATAGAACCCGATATCCTTTTTAACGGACGACACCTTGGATGTTTTGACCATCTCCGCAAGATACTCTTCAACCTCGTCCTCTTTTCCGAGTTCCTTGTGGCACATCACCAGGGCATACACCACATTGTAAAGCTTGAAATCCGTGTCGATGAGCTCATAGTATTTTTCAATGGCCTGATCATAGGATTCAAGATCCTTTAGAGCCATGGCCTCCATGTACAGATCTTCGTGGGATTTCTCGCCGACCTCCTCCTCTTCGGCCTCATGGTCATCGGCCGGTGTGAGATCAGAGGCATAGTTCGCACGGATATCCTCGAGTTGCTGGATCTGTACCTGGGTGGTTTTGGAGTCCGGAAGCGCCTTTAATTCATTTAACAGACTTAAATAAATACCATCGGCTTCATCAATCAGACCTTGGTCTGCATAGAGTTTTGCCTCGTTGAGCTTTAAATCAAACAGGGTTTGATCTATGATCGGCTTTGCTTCTCCCATATCTCACTAAAAGGGAATAACCAATGGAATGGTTCCCAAATCCTCGATGTTAATAGTATAGTCTGAGTACTCATTTTCCGATCTTTCCATGCCGCTGGCCAGGGTCAGTTTGGTTTTGTGTTTGTCACTGACCGGTATGAGGACGTGGGTATCGCTGCTGGAGCACAAAACACCAAAACCGTACTTCTGGGTATCGGAATTGATAATCCGAACTTCAGCTGACATGGCTTTGAGTTCATTATTGGGCACACCCTGCAGGGTGCCCCTCATATTCTTGGACAGCTTCTGGAACGCAGATGACAAATCCTTGAGGGTGATCGTTTCAAGGGTGGCGATTTTCTTTTTTATGCCTGACGGCAGTTTATAGACGTTACTGATCATATCATTGGGAAGTGCAATCACCTGCTGGTTGAGTTTGAAGAAACGGACATATTCGATGAAATCCTCTTTCTCCCCTGGCTCTCCCCCCTCTTCTTCAGTCATGGGCATGGCCATGTCTTCACCAAAATCGGGTTGGGGTGCAAACGCATCTTCAGCAGGCTCAAACATATCATCTGCATCGCCAAAATCCTCTTCCGACACATCAAAGTCCTCATCAGGCGTCACAAAGGTGTCTGAAGGCGTGTCAAACACCTGATCATCCGCTTCAAAAGCCCCTTCTGATGAATCAATCTCTTCGGCAGGTACCGTGTCATATGAAATATCGTCTATATCAACGGTTACCGGATCGGCTACAGGAGAAAATGCATCCTCTTCACTGGCAAATGCATCCATGTCAAATTCCGAGGCGGGTTCGTCGCTTTTAAGGCCTGATTCGAAAGCATCCGGGGCGCTTGTCCCCTGCTGCTGGTCAATGATCAACCGTTTGAGCTTATTATTCTGATCTTCCAGATATGCCACCCGTTCTTCAAGCAGGTTCAGGCGGGAACCCATACCCGGATCTGTTTCGAGTGCTGCCGGTGGCGCAATTTCCGGCTCGGCTGGTACCGCTGTTTCCTCAGCAGGTTCCTCAAAGATGGCAAATGCTGAATCATCCGCTTCGGTTTCAGACGTGTCCGCCTCAGGTTCTGAAAAAATGTCCTCCGGTGCCGGCTCATCCGTGTCATCGTCTTCAATCAGGTCATGACTGAAGATGGTTTCAACCACCTCTTCTTCGGGTTCCGGCTCGGGCTCAGCCACAGCGGCCGGCTCCTCTTCCGGCGCGACCACCTCAGGTTCAGCCGAATGCTTTTTCAGCTCCTCATTATATTCTGCAATCTTCTGCTTTAAGATCACCACTTTCTGATAAGCGGCACTGACCTCTGATTTGACCATGGACTTGTCGAAATCCGGCTGATTGACCTTTCTCAGGGTTTCAATCACCGATGACATCACTGATAACGTCTGGGGAAACGCCTTATTCTTGGCTTTTTGCAGGTAACTAACAATGCTTTTGAGCATTTTAACCAGGGCCTGGTTATACTTGTCCGTGTTTTTCTGTGTAATATTATCCAGGTACTCCAGAAAGCGGTTCACCTCTTTATCCGAGTATTCCCAATCCAGTGCCAGGGAGAACTCTTCAAGCATTTCAAAGTCATCGGGTGACTGCGGCTCCTCGGCCTCGGCTACTTCTTGAAAAACTTCCTCTTCTTCTAATGGTGTTTCCTCCTGGTCAGCGTCGTCACTGAATAATGCATCAATTGCATCAAAAGCGTCATTTTTCAACTTGTCAACATCGATCGTATCAGCCATATTAATCACCTACTCTTTTTAGTAAAATGCTTTGGTCTTCATCATTTTGATGACCTTTAAAAGCGTTTTGTCTGTTTTTTTGGTTTTTTCAATGATTCTTGCCTGCTCTGCTTCCTGATCATTTTCCGCAACGTGGCATGCACTGCAGTCGGATGTGGGTGTGTCTGCCTGGTAATACTCCTGCTGAATTTTCTTGTGGCAGCCCCAGCAGTTCATGTGATAGGCATTTACCAACTCGGCTTTGCTGTCTCCATGGCAGTCGGAACACATCTGGGTATGCATATCCTCCTCCCAGA
This sequence comes from Desulfobacteraceae bacterium, assembly GCA_004796375.1. Lineage (GTDB taxonomy): Bacteria > Desulfobacterota > Desulfobacteria > Desulfobacterales > Desulfobacteraceae > MADRE2. The sequence goes on along the minus strand of QZLA01000106.1, from coordinate 24,342 downwards.
TGTTCTTACCGCTGGCATATATATGGTGACATGATTTGCACTCGATCTGATAGGCCGTTGCGTGCAGATCATGAGAAAAAAGTGTATTCGGGTATTCAGATTTTCCAAACTTGCCAAACCCCGGGTCGGAAAAATAGAGGAACTCCTGTGCCCATACCATTTGCGAAGAAAACCACAGAACGGCTAAAAGGACAGACAAAACGAGATTTTTATTGAAAAACCCCATGCTTATTTCCTTCTTTGCAGGCGCTGCACCGCCTTGAGCAGGCTGGCCTGCATCCGCCTCAGGGCGTTTGCCAGTTCGCCAACCTCATCCTGGCTGTCAATATCAATGGAGGTCTTCAGATCCCCCATACTGATTTTCTCGGCCACACCGGTCAAAAGGGAAATCGGCCGGACAAACCGGATACCGAACACCATGGCAAAAACAAGTGCCAGCGCGGTCAGCACCAGGCCAAAGGTCCAGTTCTGGACCATGAACTGCTTTTTGGTTTTATCAATTTCTGATTTTAGTTTTTTAATGGGCTGGTCAATGTCTGAATTGGGCACTACGGCAACCATATAAAAGGGGAGATTGTGATGGACCTCATGAACAAAAAGATACTGTTTACCCACGGTTCCCTTGTAATCCTTCTTGGTTTTAACCACCTTGCTGACAATTTTGTTGAGCCCCTTGATACCCAAAGCACTGACATCCTTGCTTAAAAACCGGGGATTGGGGTGCATGAACACCTTGTTCTGACCCTCTTCAAGGCTGACCAGAAAGGTGTAACCCGAAGAACCGATCACCTGGATGATCAGGTTAATGAACTCCGGGTTGTACTGCAGCGGCTTGTAGTCTCCCTTTTTTTTCACCTTGTTGGCATACATGGAAACGGAACTGGAAATCTTTTTCACCTGCTGGTCCACGGAAACTTCCGATTGCTGCCTGAGCGAATCACTGGTCACACCGATGGCAATGCTGCTGATCTTGTTGATGCTGTAGAATCCCGCAATCCCTGCAAGCACCAGAGGAATAACTGAGAAACAAACAAAGGCAAGTATGATTTTGTCTCTAATCTTCATTACTATCTCCAACTATAAATATTGTTTTATGAGTTCCAGCATTGTTTTTTGAAATTGGCTCCGTTCAGCTTGTGAATTGATCTCCGTGGCTACCTTTTCCACAAGGCTGTAAAGCATTTTATGCGGAAAGTTCTCCTTGGTTTTGTTGAACTCTTCCACTTTATCATCCAGGACCAGCGATGCAATGGGACCGATGGATTTGGACAGCTCCTTTTCTATCCTTTCCCAGAAAAATGACGGTATTTCAACTGAGGCAGAGGATTCGTCCTCGATCACTTTAATGGCTTTTTTGGCTTGAAGTTTTCCGAGAACAGCATTGAGTTGATCCGTATTGACATTGAACTTGGCCTTGAGCTTGTCCATATCAGGGTACTTGTAGAACATGGCAATCACGTGCCACTCTGAAGGGGTCAGTGTGATGGGTTCCTTGACCGGCAGCAGTTCGATAGATTGTTTAGCCATATAATGTCCCTCCCTAGCGATCGAAAAGTGATGTTATGAATTTGGGAAATTTCCCCTGCTTCTGTGAATCCTCAATGAACGCATCAAACTCCATTTTTACCTGTGATATGCTGACATCATTCGTACATTCACAAATGTAGATCGATTTGGCTTTTTTACAAATATAGACATAGCTTGTCGGTGAAATCCAGAAAAGCTGGGTACTTTGGCCTGCATTTTTCTGCTCCTCCACCACCTGTTCAAAAAACTGCTTTCTGTCCGGTTCAGGATCCGGAAAAAAAGCGGTCCTGCTTTTTGCATGAATCACCACATGTTTGACAAAGTGGTTCTCTTCAACAAAAACTTGACCCGGATCCTTTTTAGTGTCTGATTTCATAATCCGCCAATATTTCTATATGGTTATTTTTAACGGCCTTGATATCACCCTCCGGAACAGCCAGTTGTTTTGCAATCATGCCAACCAGCTTGTCGATGCCATGAATGGCCGTCTTGATATTGATCTTCTCCCAGATATCGATCTGACGGTATTTATAATTGAATTCCCCGGCAAAGGGGTCCAGGAATACAAAGGTGTCACTCAGATCCAGGGCACACTTTCGCCAGATGGAGGAAAAATCCTTTCCGGCTGCCCGGTCCTCAAGCATTTGAAAAATCTGCTCATAGCACAGAATCAACTGCTCACGATCCTTTTGGGTATCCCTGATATCCTTGGAGAGTTTGAACAGGTTGATGCTGGTGTTCAGAATTTTATCCTGAATGGTCGACTCCTTGGTATTGCTTTCAAACACCCCTTCATTATCGCTGATGTTCATGGTACCCAATATGCCGCCGTTATGAAAGTAGATGTACATCCGCTTCGATTCCGGTCCGTTCCCGGCCTCGATGTAACCCGTGAAATTATCGGTACAGCAGCGGTCGATCAGCTTGGCCGGGTTGATGATATCCGAGGACAGGTTGTTGTAGACCATTTTTGCCGTGTGTGCGTTGGAGAAGAAATCAACCTGCTGATGCCCGCATCGGTAAGCGGAGATAAATGCATCCGGTGTCAGGGCAGCGCTGAAATGAACCGGATTGGTTTTTTTATACCCTGACTTTTCGGCAATCAGACAGGCTTGGCCCTCTCCTTCATACATGAACATGAAATTTCTTTTATTATTTCCCTCAATAAGAATATACCCGTTCAAAAATTCATTTTTCAAAAACTCCAGATACTTCTCAAACACTATAAAACTGGAGTGAAGGTTGGTATAATACGCGTCAAACTTGGGTATCATTAAAAAACTTCCTTGCTTTCCATAAACAGGATCAGGTCATCCGTAAGTATTTTCTTCCGAAACACCAACTCGATTCTGGCATTGATATTTTTATCCAGATAGATCACTATGAAATCATCTTCATCATAGAACTCCAGGTATCTGATATCGAAAAGTTCCGGAGATTTAAAATACATGTGGCGGTATTCATAAAAATGAGCCTGGCTGATTTCATACTTCCGGTCAAACATCGCCCGGATTTTACCTAAATACTCTTTAGACTCATCGATATAACGTGAACAGTCGATCAATAAAAAATTAATGTCGGTCTCAATATTTTTTTCAGGCAGGAGAATCCGTTCGTTGAATTTGAAATCAAGCTCCTGAAGAAGAGATATCTGCTTGACTGAATCGACACCACGGCTTCCGAGGTACTCGCCGTAGACGACGTTACCGTTCTCAAAACCGATTTTACCGTAAACAGAACCGTTATTGATGAATTCTACCGCACCGTTCCGGCTGTCGTTGTTGCAAATCTGCATCAGGCTGGTCAGAGAAAATGTCTTCAGGCTTCCGGCAAACATATGTTACACCTCTATGGTCTTGTAGTTCCCTTCAAAGGTTTTGGCGTATCCACCCATATCCTGTGCTTCCACCGGGTCAGTGTACAAGATGTTGTCCACAAAAAAGATATTCAAATAGCTGTCCCTTCTGGTGATTACTGCGAACATCTTCTCTACGGTGTTGGGCAATGTCAGGTTGTAATTGTTCAGCGGCTGATTTTTCTGGATCTTGTAATCCGTCACCCGCTTCATGACGTTGCGCCGGTTCATACCCGATACCTTTGAGTAGGGTACCGCCTTGCTGGTTAGATTTTTCTCAGCCACCCCTTTGCCGATTTTGAGAATTTCTACAATACTGGCATACCTGATGGTGTATTTAACCCGTTCATTTTCAATGAACAGGTATTTGGTATACCTTGGCTTGACAGGAGCCTTGGGTCCGCCTGATGGTTTTGACGCTTCGATATTGTGAAGTATTCTCTGATTCTCTTCGATTTTAATATTAATTTCAAGCAGCTGTTTGGTCAGAATATTTTCTACATAGGTCTGAAGTGTGCTTAAATTGTACTGCTTGTTATTCTCAAGGAATCCGTTGTCATCAAGAATCTGTTTAAGCTGCTGGGCCTTGCTGGTATGATGGACCGATGTATCGCAAAAATATTCTTCCTGAGCCAGGATATTGCGGATGATCCGTTTAAAGGACTCGGATACCTCCAGTGTCTTCAACAGATTATTGAGCACGGTCACCACACGCTTATCAAACGGCCCCTGGGTCCTCTGTGCTTCAACGGTTTTCCTTGCAGCTTCCAGCTCCTGTGCGTGATCTGATATACAGGGGGCCAATACGCTTTTCAGTGTCTTATAGTCCATGGTTCTCCTGCCGCGCTACTGTATATTCATGGCTTTAAAAGCGGTTTTTTCGATCACATTCTGAACCGTTTCCTTGGCAATAAAACGAACCGTTTTAAGCACATTCATCCCGGTTACCGCGCTTGAGCTGAATGACTGTGTCTGCAATTCGGAATTCAGCAGCTCTTCCATATCCTGGACTTCGGTTAAAGGAATCATCTTTGAGTCCAGGTCCCGTTTGTTCCACTGAAAAATGAGTTTAATATCATCAAGGGGTATGTTGTGGTGCTCCAGGTTCTGAATCAGGTTGTCAAAGGATTCCTTGTTGGCATCCTGCCGGGATGCCAGGGAATCCGCCACGAACACAACCCCGTCCACACCCTTGAGAACCAGCCGGCGGGTACTTTCATACTTGACCTGGCCCGGGGTGGTATACAGTTGAAGCTTGAGATCAAATCCGGCAATTTTTCCTAGGTTGATAGGAAAAAAATCAAAGAACAGTGTACGATCTCCCTTGGTATCAATGGAGATCAATTTACTGGTCTGCTCCTTTTCCGATTGCTGGAGCCAGTTATGAATATACTCAAGATTCGTGGTCTTGCCGCTTCGCCCGGGGCCATAGTAAACAATCTTCACCTGGATGGTTTTCTCTTTTAGATTGACAATGGCCATTATTCATTTCCAAGAAGTTCGGTGATTTCTTTTTGAATACTTTCTATTTTCAGCCTGAGTAATCCTAACGACAAGTAGGGTTTGAACAGAATGATCATTAAAACATCCGGGGATATTTTGGCAAAATGAATATTCTCATTATTGCCCCGGTGAAACAGTAGTGAAAAATTATCTTCATTGATCAATGTGGCAATCTCTTTGGTGGCGGCATAATTTGCGGCAGAAAGCACGGCCAGCGTATCCCCGTCAAAGTTCTCCTCCCCGACCTTGAACAGCAGATTGCCTCCCATGTCTGTCAGCAGCACATAAGTTGCACCGGATTCATCAATAAACTTTTGTAAAACCGTTTCTACTTTCTGTGCACTTTCCTCATCTATTATCGTGTTCATACTTAATTCCCCTACAGCCTATCTTGAAGAAAGCATTAATAGGCCCACGTTTAAAGTTAATGAACTTCTCAATCTGTTATTCCTTACCATACTCAATGGCTTTACCAAAAGCAACTATAATATGTCAAGAACAAAAGAATTCGAGAATCCTCAAAAATTTAAGTGTTTAGGGCGCTTCCAGGATTTTGGAAAGGATATGAAACTTGTTGAAAGGAGGCATAACGCAGGCACCGGAAAACCATTCCCGCGATATGTTAAGCAATGCTTTCGCCTGTTCAATTCCCTCATTCAACGGGCTTTTTGCCTTTTCCATTCGCCCGATAAGATAATCCGGAATACTAATACCGGCCACTTTTTCATGTAGAAATCGAGCGTGGCGAATAGAAATCAAGGGAAGAATTCCCATAATTACAGGAATTTCCAGGTGCTTCACTGCCTGGTGGATGGCCATTGCCGTTTCCGTGTCATATACTGGCTGGGTAACAATGTAATCGGCGCCGGCTGTTTTTTTCTGTTCAAGGCGCCTGACCTCCGCTTTGAGCCCATTGATCTCAGGCCTGAAATCCAGGACTGCACCGGTATGAAAACCTGAATCCCTCGACAGCCTGATCAGACCGAAAACATCCATGGGATCATTCAGGATCACATCACCTGCCTTTGCCCGGTCGCCTGTCATCGCCAGGATCGAATCAATCTTCAGCGCCCGTGCACCCCACAGCAGTGCCTGCATTCCGGTACGGTTCTGGTCCCTGATGCAGCAATGCAGTACGGCGGGTTTGCGGGTGTGGTTTTGTAACAGGTAGGAAAAGACCATGGCTGACATCCGGGGTTTGGCAATGGGGTTGGATGCGATACTGAAACCATGAAAAGGAAGTGTTGATATGGCTTTAAGTTCGTTAAGCAGGGGCCCCGGATTCCCACCTTCAGGAGGAACCACCTCGATGGTGATGATAAACTCGTTTTGAATTCCCGTTAAAAATGACGACATGGGCCACCTCCTGATCTTGATGGATTATGCAGCATAGGAACCGATTTTAACTAGTTTTTTTGAAGTAATAAGTAATTACACTTCGGCTCACAGGGCCTGATCATGGGGCTCAATATGGACAATGGCATCTTCAAGGTCTGAAATCTCCCTGAGCAGCTTTTGCTTGACCCTCTCGGCAATATCATGGCCCTGCTTTATAGTCAGGCCGCCGTCCACCACCAGATGAAAATCCAGCCTCAATCTCGACCCCAGGTAGCGGGTACGGACCTGATGAATCTGTATCACTTCAGGTTCTTCAGTGACGAGCCTTTCGATCTCCACCAGGGCTTGCCTTGAGGCCCCTTTTTCCATCAGCTCTTCAATACCGGGCCATAGAATCTTGAAGGATGCCTGGAGAATAAATACGGCCACCACCAGGGCACCGATATGATCCAGAAAACGAAGGGACGGAAACAGCAGCGTACCGCCGACTGCCAGAAACACCGGAATGGAGCTGACCGCATCCAGGCGGTGATGCCATGCATTTGCAGCCAGTGCCGGGCTTTTTATTTTTTTGCCCGCCGTGTCGGTCCACCTGAACAGGATCTCCTTGATGACCAGGGATAGTGCTGAAGCTGCCAGGGCAAGCCATCCGGGCCGGGTGCTTCCCTGCTCATGAATGGTCTGAATGGCATGCCAGCCAATACCGATACCGGCTGACAGGATCATCACGCCAATGGCCAGTGTCACCAGTGTTTCAATCCGGCGGTGCCCGTGAGGGTGACACCGGTCCGGCGGTTCAGACCAGAAGTAGGACCCGACAATCACGGCAATGTCCGTGATGCTGTCTGAGAGCGAGTGCACGGCATCCGCCAGCAGAGCCTGGCTGCTGCCCATCCACCCGGCAATGAACTTGACCGCAGACAGGAACAGATTGACGCCCAAACCCACCCATGTCACCCGCCGTATGATCACTTCCGGGGCATTGTCCGCTTTATTCGGTTTCATCCAGCCCCTTGATCAAGATCGAATCACACACCGCCCCCTTGAGGCGGAACTTGAGGATATCCTGATACGCCTTAGAGTGATACCATTGTTTGAAATCGGTTTCGCTGTCAAACCGGATCAGCACACTCCGTGTATAGTCCCATTCCCCCTCAAGCAGCAGCGGTGAGTTGTCCACTGACAGGTAACGGCCGTTGTATTGTTTAAATACCTGGCCGGCCTGTTCAATATACCGGTCATAAATTCCCGGGTCTGTCATCCGTATCTGTGCACTGAAATACACCGTCATCGTCACTCCTCTCCCTTTTCGGCCGTCCCGGGCCGGGGCATATCACTGAAGATCTTACCCTCGCCGGGGTATATTGTAAAATCCCGGGCCTTTTTTACCCCGGTTCCTGGATCGGGCCAGGCACCGGCCTGAGGCCAAGACCCTTTCAACGCTTCCGGTGAGGGATGCTTGTCCAGCAGCAGGGGGTGTTTCCGGATATGTATCCCCTCCACATTCCAGGAGAACTCCAGGGGGATGTTATTGGGATCAAAGGTATAGATGGAAAGGATAAACCCGTGATCAATAATTTCAGACACCCAGAACCCGGCAGCATCCAGTTTCAGGGTCAATTCATGCAGGTCCTCTTTACTTTCAACACCGATGGACAGGTGATCAAAGGCCAAAGGCCCCGCCTGGGGAACGCCATGGTCCTTGATATCGATCCGGGTCACCCCGGGCCACTCAAAAAAAGCGATCATGTCCTGATCGGACAATTCAAAAAAATAGTGCCGGAACCCTTTTCTTCCCAAGCTGGCCACCAGGGGCATTCCTAAGAGATCTCTCCAGTACCGTATGGTTTCATCCATATCGGCAGTCACCATTGCCAGATGATTCACACCGGAATATTTTGCCATTGGCTACGTCTCCATGGTTAGTGTGAAAGAAGTATTTTTATCCCGATACCCAAAAGGATTATCCCGCCGATGATTTCCATTCGATGCCCGGCAAGAGCACCCACTCGTTTTCCCAATGCAATGGCAGCCAGTGAGAACATGGCCGTGATCATCCCGATCATCACACTGGGGTACCATATATTAACACCGATCATGGCCAGGCTCAATCCAACAGCCAGGGCATCGATACTGGTCGCCACGCTCAGCATGACCAGTGTCATGCCCCTTGAGGGATCGCTCTTCTGGTCCTCCTCGACCGGATTCACCCCGGACCATATCATTCGTGCACCCACAAATCCCAGGAGCCCGAATGCAACCCAATGATTGTACCGGCTGATATACTGTACAAAATAAACACCCGAGAACCATCCGGCAACCGGCATCATGAACTGAAACAGTCCAAAATGGAAACTTAAGCGAAATATGGCCCGTTTATCCTTTGCATATCCTGCTGCTGCGGCAGCCAGTGAAACGGCTGCCGCATCCATGGCCAGGCCGGCGGCAACCATTATCATCTCATAAGCGGTCATACGCCTTTTTGAATCTCCTGCCCAGCGGCACGGATACCGGCTTTTTCATCCACACGGGTCAAAAGGATACCGCCGATGATAAAAAATATCACCACCACCCCTACACCGGCCCGTTGAGAACCGAATACCTGGGTTAGCAGACCCAGCAGCATGGGCCCGGCAAACGCGGTGAGTTTCCCTGAAAACGCAAAGAAACCGAAAAACTGATTTTCCTTCTCCCGGGGTACCAGCCGCCCCAGCAGTGACCGGCTCGCAGATTGATTGGGGCCGGAGAACAGACCGATCAATATTCCGGATATCCAGAAGACCGCCGGGTTGGGTGCAATCACTGCAATAAAGGAAGCAACGCCCAATACGACGTTGCTGATCTGAATGGTCCGCTTTCCCCCCAGCCGGTCATCAAGTACCCCCATGACCATGGCCCCGAACCCTGCACAGACGTTCAACACGATCCCGAACACCATGATTTCCTTGAAGGTAAACCCGAATGTTCCGGCGGCGTAGATGCCGCCGAATGCAAAAATGGTTACCAAGCCGTCATTGTATACCAGACGCGCGATCAGGAATTTGACAATTTCACGGTACTTTCGCACCTCTGTAAAGGTGTCGCGCATATCCTGCAGGCTTTTGCGAACCAGTGTCATCCCTCTGGTGTTTATGCCGGGTCCCCGGTCTGAAAGCGGTTTATCCCTGACAAACAGGAACATGGGCAGGGAAAACACCAGAAACCATGCCGCCACCAGAAGGTTGGTGGCCCTCACATTCTCTCCGGCCGCTTTTTCGAACCCAAACCAGGGGACCTCGGGATTGATGAACCCGAACAGGGCCAGCACCATGGCCAGAAGGCCGCCCACATACCCAACGCCCCAGCCCAGGCCGGATATCCGCCCGATCTTTTCCTTTGGGGTGATTCCCGGTAAAAACGCGTTGTAGAACACATTGGTCAGTTCAAACGCAATATTGGAAATCACAAACGCAGCCAGCGCCCACAAGGCCTGACCGGGTTTGAAAATATACAGAGCCACTGATCCCAGTATCGCCATGGCCGTGCTGATCATCAGAAAGGGTTTACGCAACCCGCCCTGGTCTGCCAGGGTGCCGAGGATCGGAGAGAGCAGGGCCACGGACAGGGCCGTGACGGTTACCCCCCGGGACCATAGCGCCGTGCCTGTAATTTCATCAGGAGCGATGGCCTTCACATAATAGGTGGCATAGATGAATGTGACCACCAGCGTGGTATAGGCAGAATTGGCAAAGTCGAACATGACCCAGCCAAAAATCGCCTTTTTATCTTCGCCTGTGTGTTTCATGACATGACCCATTGAAAGCGTTCCTTGGAATATCCGGGACGGATCAGCGGCAGATCCGGGTGGTTCAGCACCTGACCCTTTACGGGGTTATTGCCGCCCTGCACAACGCTGCTTTGCTCAATGATGTCAAGCACCCGGGCGGCATTGTCCACGGCTGATACGGCAAGGCGGTCCATGGTTGAACGGCACTTTTCTCCTGTATAAGGATCCTGATATGTGAATTCCTGCTCAAAAAATCGAATGCGGCTGCCCAATTTTACTGGATAAAACAGGGCATCCACACGGGACGGCACCATCAGTCCCCGGGTATGAAAAAAATGAAAGATGCGGTAGGCGCTCCTGGACCGGAAAAGATACTGAAAAAACCGGTGGCAGTGAAGCGCCCCCCTGATAAATCTCTTATCGGCGGTACGGGTCACGCGGAAAAGTGCCCCCATAAGATCCAGCAATTGGTCTGTTCCGATCTCCATCTGCCCGGTCATCCGGAAAAGTGATTTTGAATAGTCATGACTGCAGTCTCTGATAAAAAAATAGTCCATTCCGGTCTCAATGAGCCGGTGACGGGTATTGGCCCCGGCATGAATTCCGCCCAGGCCGGAATAATATCCGACCAGGGGATGAAATGCCGTATCTGCCATAATATGGCTGACCACCCCGGCAGAAAATGCCAGGGTCACCTCATCCCCATCTTCTTTTTTCAAAAGATCAAGTACAGGAGAAAGGCAGCTGCTGCCAATGCCGTGGAGGGGATTGCTCAGGCACTGGATCTTTTCGGCACGGGGTCCGGCCGCGTAATTGTAGGGGGTGTCCGGTGCAACAGCCCCGGTTAAAAACAATTGGGGATATCTTCGAACAGGTCTGAAAAACAACGAGTCCGGCGGCAGTATCCGCTTCAGGCGATCCGCAAGGATCCAGTGGGTGATCTCCTTGGGCATGATCCATTTTATTTTACGGTTAAGTTAAGGGCCCGGTATCCACCGGACCCTGTTATCAGACTCTTAAATAAAAACAGATCCAAAGTCAAGCAAGGAGACCTGTAGTTCCTTTGGGTTACCTGCCGGGCAGTGCATCCAGCATCATGCCATCCGTGGATCCATTGAGCTGAAAACCGACAAGTTCCCGGGTGGAGTTATAGCTGATATAAGTGGCACTGGCAATACTCATGGTGAACAGGTTTTCGGCCTGATCGACCATCTTTTCAAATGCACTGAGTGTCAGGACCTTGGTCCCCACCAGGGTTCCGGAATCATCATACGCCCGCATGGTAACCACTGCGTTGGCATTCTCAATATTGACAAATGCAATCCCGGTCCAGCCGTCATCCTCCAGCTTTGGAAAAATGCCGCTGGTACCGTTGATATTCACACCGGTATAGCCGCCGAGCTGCTGCCCGTTATCCTTGCCGAACAGCTCAAATCCGGTTACTGCACTGGAGGCGGAAATCTTAAACCAGGCCGATCCGTTGGGAAAATTCAGGCCCTGGGCGGATCCAAAGTATTTTTTCTTTCCCTGCACCGTTACCACCTGGTTGGAAAGGGCATTACCGCTGCTGTTATAAGGTGTTATGGTCAATATCGCGGGTGTGGAAGAGGGATTATATGCGGCTATCCCGGTCCACCAGGTCTCATACTTTGCAATATGGGGATAGTACAGACTGGTCGTGGTATCATCCCTGAGCAGGATACCGCTCAGGTAATTGTTGCCTGAACCCTGGTTGCTGCCGAACAGCTCAAGCCCCACGGTTCCGCTCCCGTTTTTAATCACAGCAGACTTGATGGCGGTCTGGGCAACCCCTGAGAACAGGCTTTTTATACTGAATACCTTGTGCTCCCATGCTGCCAGGCTGACGGTTTTGGTGGCACCATTGTCGAACTCAATGGTCAGGGTTTTGGCATCCCCGGTGGTGTTCAGGATGCTGATGCCGGTCCACCACTTGGCATTGGAGGCAATATGGGAAATATAGATATCGCCCGTATTCACATCGGTGGTGGCAGGGATGGCGACCCGGTATATCCCGGTCCGGTAGAATTTGAGATAACCGGACACATTGGGGATATTGGACTCAAAAATCACATACCCGATATTGGAAGCATTGGTGAAAGCCGCACCAACGATCAGGCTTTTACGCCCCTTTGGATTCAGGCTGGCACTCACCCGTCCCACCAGGGTGCCGTCATTTGAAAATGCCCGGAACTCTCCGCTTAAAGGCAGTACCTCTGAGGTATTGATTACGCAGATTTCTGTTCCCCACTTGCTGTTGCTGGCAATATGGGGATAGTACAGATTCTGCCAGGCATCAAATCCATTGCAGTTCTGGTCGATGGCGTCATTGGGGATATCCTGGGCACCCGGATTGATACTGGCATCGGAATCATCGCAATCGTCACTGTTTTCAACATAACCGGCCGGCTGGGTCGCTGCTTCAACAGAGACCAGGGGATCCCCGTACCCATCCATGTCCGTGTCCGCATACCAGGTCTTGATTCCCGTGGTTTGACGGGTACCGGAAAAGGTTCCCCCGAGGGTCACGAACTCATCCAGCCAGCTGCCGGAAATGTTCGGCCCGGTGATGGTTCCATAGAGCCCTGCATCCAGGGTGGTATATGCCAGAACATTGCCGGTATTGTCCACGGCACCCTCGACGGAATACGCCCCGAACCCGTTTGATACCCCGGTTCCTGAAATATAACCGGTATCGTCGATATAAATGCTCCATGTCCCGCTGTCAATGCCGGTCATGGTACCATTATAGGTGCCCACATATGGTGCCGTTGCCGTCTGACGGGTGGCGGTGAGGGTCCCCGCCCCAAGCCCCATGACATAGGTTCCGGTCGCAGTCCCTCCGGCAGTGAACTGGAGGTTGACCACACCGCTGTTGATTTCGGTAATGGCGGTAAGGGAACCGCTTTCACTGACATCATAGCCGTCGCTGCCGTCCATTTCATTGTCGGTACTGGAATGGAAGAGCATTTTTACATTACCCGTATTCTCAATCACCGCCATCCAGGTTCCCGAGTCAGCCCCGCTGTATGTACCGCTCCATGTCCCCACATAGTCGTCCACAGCGCCCAGTGCACTGCTTGTGATGCCACAAAGGAAAATAAATATAATTAACAGTTTTTTCATGGTTCTCCCCTAAAGGTTCAGGCGGTGGGCCACCTGTCATGGGCCGGCATATTAAACCCGGCCGGCCGCGAAGTTGTGTTACGATCTGATGTCAATGAATGATGCTTTGTTATGATTTATATCAATAGTTACCCCAAAAAAAATACAAGGCCGCCGGGAACCTGTCAAGATTAAAAGATCAAAGGACGGCCATGATTTGATGGGCCGTGATGGCTCAAACCAGATTATTCTTGACTCAGATCAATGTATTCTCTAGATAAACAGGTTAAGGTCATAAAAATATAGTACCCATTCCAGGAGATAACCCATGCTTCGTATATTTAATGATGAGTTGATGAATCCCAACAATTTTGTCGTGACCATTGAGCTGGTGCCGGGACGGGAATCCTTCGGTCGAAGCACGGACACACTGGTGGGAATTGCAAAGGACGCCTTTGCCGACGGCCGGGTTTCAGCCGTGTCCATCACTGACAATCCCGGCGGCAACCCGTCCCTGTCTCCGGATGTTCTGGGATATGAAATTTTCAGGCACGGCCTGGATGTGATCGTTCACTTTACCTGCAGGGACACCAACCGGGTGGGCATGGAGAGCCGGGCCCTGCAGCTGGCCCGCATGGGAATGAAGAATATTCTATGCCTGACCGGTGACTACAGCGGCAAGGGATTCGGCGGCAGAGGCACACCGGTGTTTGACCTGGACTCGGTCCTGTTGACCCGCATGATGCAGGGGCTCAGTGAACGCCTGATCGCATCGGGTGACCCGGAACCCTTTTTCACCGGATGTGGGGTCTCCCCGTTCAAATCACTGCGATCGGAATGCATGGCCCAGTATAAAAAGCTGGACAGAAAAATCGAAGAGGGCGCTGCCTTTGTGATCACCCAGCTCGGCTATGATATCAACAAGTTCAACGAACTGATCCGTCACCACAATGAGAAAAACAGTCATGTCCCGGTGATGGGATCGGTGTACCTGCTCAGTCCGAGAGCGGCCAGGGCCATGAACCGCGGACGGGTTCCGGGTGCCTATGTGTCTGATCCCCTGTATGAAAAGGTGGTCGAAGAGTGGCATACCCCCCGGGAGGGACTGCAAGCCGCCATCGAGCGTGCCGCCCGCCTGGGTGTGGTGCTCAAGGGGTTTGGATACCGGGGGATACATATCGGGGGTGTGCATAAAAGTTTCAGAACCATTGCCAGGATTCTTGACCGCATGGAGGAAATTGAAGATGACTGGCCCCAGTATATGACTGAGTTTGCCGCAAAGGAAAAGCAGGTCTACTACTGTTATGACCGGGTCACTTCGGATGAGGACAATCCGGGCCGCAAACCCGGAATTAAAGAGCAGGTGCTCGAGCACTGGCCGTATGTCATGCTCCGCAGCGCCCATAATCTCTTCTTTGACAAGGAAAACGCCCTGGCACCGTTTCACCGGAAATTTGCCCGCTTTCTCGACACCCATGATAAAACCTGGATCCTGAAGCGCTGCATGGAGGACCCCATGAAAGGCGCCCTGCTGTCCTGCCAGAGCTGCGGGGATTGCGGGATCCAGCATGCGGCATTCCTGTGCCCGGAATCCCAGTGCCCCAAGCATACACGCAACGGGCCCTGCGGCGGCAGCCGGGACGGCAGCTGTGAGGTATACCCCGAAAAAGACTGCATCTGGATCCGGGCGTTTCGCCGGCTGGAACATGCAGGCCGGCTGGATCACTTTCTGGAGGACAAGGTTCCACCCAGAAACTGGGAGCTGAACCAGACCTCCTCCTGGATCAATTTTCACCTGGACCGGGACCACCAGAAGTAGGCTTTAACCTCCGGTGTCTGACATTTATGTTACATTTTTCAGGTTTATTATTGAGTATTTTGTTTAATTCAATTAGATTAGGCTTCAAATAGTGAGTTTCCCAAAATGCTGAATCGTACTGAAGGGGTTCATTGTGGAGTCTGCAACTATTGTTTTAACCGGCCTAGGGCTTGCTGCGTTTTTCTCATTTGCCAAGATTATTAAGATATCTTCCAAATCGCCATCTAAAATGCCGACTGATGATATTCATTCCCGGATGACCTGTCCAACCTGCCGCTCCAACGTCCATGAGACGGCACCATCTGCTCATCATACCCGTCCGGAAGATGGCGACGATCGTTTTTCAAGGTGCCGCTGTGAACAGTGCGGCACCGAGTGGGATCTTTAACCCTCCCGATCCCCTCCACCCGGTCTTCAGCAGGCGTTTAACGGGTTCTTACACCAGCGTTTCAGGTTTATCCTGTTTTGGCACCGAAACAAAAGACCCTTAAGGTTAAGGAGAGATGCCATGTCAACCCCCTCACCATCCATCGCTGTTATCGGTATTGCCTGTTGGTATCCGGATGCACCAAACCCGGTCCGGTTGTGGGAAAACGTCCTTTCCCGGCGGCGCCAGTTCAGGCAGATGCCCGACTGCCGGCTGCCGCTCAATGACTATTATCACCCTGACCCGGATGAACCGGACAAAACCTATGGCCGCCAGGCTGCGGTCATCGATGGATTTGATTTTGACTGGGCATCCCGGAGGATTCCCCTTTCCACATTCATGTCAACGGATATCACCCACTGGCTTTCCCTGGAGGTGGCCATCAACGCCTTGAAAGATGCCGGCTATCCTCCCGGTAAAATACCGGGCGAACTGACCGGGGTAATTGTGGGGAACAGCCTGACCGGTGAACAGTCCAGAGCCGGCACCATGCGGCTGAGATGGCCCTTTATACGCAGGGCCCTGCGGGCTGCTGCCAGCGAAAACAACCTGGCGCCAAATGAATTGAAGGCCATGGAAAACCGGTTAAAGGCCATCTATACCTCCGTGTTTCCAAGGACCACCGAGGATACGCTGGCCGGCGGGCTTTCCAATACCATACCAGGCCGGATATGCAATTTTCTGGATCTGAACGGCGGCGGCTATGTGGTGGACGGGGCGTGCTCCTCTTCCCTTATTGCCGTAGCGACAGCAGCCTCCAAGCTGTTTTCCGGCGATTTGGACATGGCTCTGGCAGGCGGTGTGGATATCAGCCTTGACAGTTTTGAGTTGATCGGATTTTCAAAAACACGTGCCCTGACCGATAACGAGATGAACGTTTACGACCGAAAGGGTGACGGTTTCATTCCGGGTGAAGGGTGCGCCTTTGTCGTGCTCAAACGCCTGGCGGATGCCCAGCGGGATAACAACACCATATATGCGGTGATCCGGGGATGGGGGATTTCATCCGACGGCGGCGGAACCGGCCTGACGGCTCCCAGTGCCAAAGGTCAGGCCCGGGCCATCGAGAAGGCCTACACCATGGCGCCATATTCGGCCCGGGACCTGGTATTTATCGAAGGGCACGGCACCGGTACCGCTGTTGGAGACCGGACAGAGCTCGAGGCCATCAGTCTGGCAATGAGGGGAGATCAAAACCCCGACACGGTACCCGCCCCACGGTCCTGTGGGATGACCTCACTGAAATCCATCATCGGACACACCAAAGCGGCGTCTGGCATCGGTGGATTCATCAAGGCCGTCACCGGGGTCAATCGCCGGATTCTCCCCCCAACGGCAGCGTGCAGCGAACCACTGCCGATTTTCAACTCGGTTGCAAGCTCCCTTTACCCGGTCATGAGCGGGCAGGTACTGAAAACGGACCATCCAATACGGGCCGGGGTCTCATCCATGGGCTTCGGAGGAATCAACTGCCATGTCACACTGGAATCTCAAGGCCCTCCCAGTCAAAGACTGGCCACTTCTCTGGACGAGAGGGCCTTGATGGCCTCCAACCAGACCACGGAACTGTTCGTCTTCAGTGATGATTCTGAGTCGGCCTTGGCTCAGCAGATAGAATCCGTAAAATCCAATACCCAGGGCCTCAGTTATGCCGAGCTGACCGATCTTGCCGCACGCCTGGCAAAGGATGTCCGGCCAAATGCCCGGTGCCGTTCAGCCTTTCTTGCCTCAAGCCCGGACGAACTGGTCGAGCAACTGGACCGGGTCAAACAGCAGGCTGAACATGCAAATCGATCGGACCAACCCCGGATTGATCCGTTAAAGAAACTATTCTACGGTAATCCGGCCGGCAAACCCCGAATCGGAATGCTTTTTCCGGGCCAGGGATCCCAAAAGTTAAACATGGCCGGTATGCTGGTCAACAGGTTTCAGTGGGCAAGGGATCTTGTGGGTCAGGCGGATAACTGGATCAAACAGGCCGGCGGCCAGGCCGTCAGCCCGCTGATTTACCGCCATGAGGAGCAGGCGTTTGATTCACGTGAAACAGACGGCTGGCTGGATAACATCTCAGACACCCGGGTTGCCCAACCCGCCATTTGCCTGTGCTCACTGTTATGGCTACAATTTCTCGAAACACTCGGGATCACCCCCCATGCAGCAGGAGGACACAGTCTGGGCGAATTGACAGCCTTTCATGCTGCAGGCGCCTTCAGCCAAAAAGATCTGATCGGTATCGCCGCTGTCAGGGGAAAGGCCATGGCTGCATCTGTTGAACATCGCGGCACCATGCTCTCCCTGTTTTGCGATGCCCGGTCTGCACAGGCCATCGTCGACCAGGTACAGGGTTACCTGGTCCTTGCCAACATCAATTCACCCCGCCAGGTGGTCCTCTCGGGGGACACGGATGCCGTCCGCCAGGCCGCCGGCCTGTGCAAAAAAAAGGGGATTAAGACCCATGCCCTGAAGGTATCCAATGCATTTCACTCCAGACTGGCTGATGGTGCGGCAAAGGTTCTTGAAAAGGATCCATTGCTGTCCAAAGATCTTGATGAACCCCTCACCATGCTCTTTACCAGTACCACCGGAGACCGGATTCAACAGGGTCTCCCGCTGGGTGACCATTTCTCGCAACAGGTGCTGAGCCAGGTGGATTATGTCACCATGATTCAAAACATGGCCCGTGAATGTGAACTGTTTATTGAGGTGGGACCGGGCCGTGTACTCACCGGGCTGACCCGGGATATCCTTGGTCCCCAAGGCCCTCCCTGCCTTCCCATTGAGTCAGGCCCCTTTCATGACCGGGACCTGAACACCCTGGTTGCCGGGCTGTTTGTCCACGGGGTGGATATTTACTGGGAACGATTCTACGCAGGTCGGCTGATCCGCCCGTTTGTGCCGGCCAGTGACCGGACGTTTATTGAGAATCCATGTGAGAAAAAATTTGAACCACAGCATGCCGGGCAGGATCTCCCTGATCCTGATACTGACACATACCGGTATGAGACAGGCGCCATTGATGATGATCTCTCTTTGTTAACCGGTATCACCGGTTTGAACCGCACCCAGCTTGCGAATTATCTAGATGTCCGAAAAGATTTTATCACGGATGTGATCCGATCGGACATCAAGCACACCGGGATATTAGGCAAACCGGGCGGTTCAGCCGACCCGTCTGAGTCGTCTCAAGCATTGGACACCGCAACGGACACACCTGTTTCAGATGAGGCAGATCCCAGCGCGGTTCAATCCACGCTTTATTCACTGATCCATGAAGTCACCGGTTTTCCTCAAGAGAGCCTGGACCCTGGAATGAAGCTACTTGATGACCTGAACCTTGACTCGATTAAGGCCGGTGACATCATTGCCAAAACCGCCAGATCCGTTGGATACGAGGGGGACCTGGAGAGCCTTGATCTTGCCAATGCCGCCCTTGCAGAGGTGGTCGCCCTGCTCGAGCAGTCCGGTTCACCGCCGGTATCGGCTGCCGATATCCGGAAAACCCTGTATGAACACGCATCGCGGGTCACCGGATATCCTCAGGATATCCTTGAACAGGACCATCTTCTGGAGCAGGATTTAAACATTGGTGAGGAAAAGCTCCACCGCATCATCCAGAGTACCGCCTCGGATCTTGGTGTGGAAGCTTCGCTTGACCTGGCCCCATTGCTGGCGCGTACCATGGATCAGATTGCCGGAATCCTCGAACGCGTGGTCCATGAACAGCAACCCCACCACCATGAAGCGCTTCCCAATGAGCCGGACTCCTGGATTCGGGAGTTTAAAACAGAACTGGTGGAACGTCCGTTTGTGCCCATGCAGCAGCATTTCACCCGACGTGTTGAGGACAGTTGGGAAAACAGCAATACATTGATCCTCGGGGCATCAGAAGATGATTCACTCATGGCGGCATTTAAACAGACCATACTGGGTCTCGGGGCCCGGGTAACCGCTGAATACTTTACCTCACCGGCGAAAGCCAAAACATCCAGGCTCGGCGATTTTTCACATATCCTGCTCCTGCTTCCCATGGAGAGCAATGAACAGGAGTCATCCAGGGAGCAGTTGATCCGGGTCGTCAGCCGCCTGTCCAGGGTAACGGCCCTGCCGCCGGCCGCCCGGGCTCCCAGGCGGAGGACCACCCTGGCCTTTATCCAATTCGGGGGCGGTTACTTTGGAAAACATCCCGCTTTTTCACGGTTTGAGCGATGCAGTGCCCATGCCCTGGCAGCCGGCATCCACCTGGAGCGATCCGATTTAAGGATCCGGGTCCTTGATTTCTCTGTCATGATGGATGAAGATGACATTGCCCGGATGTCTGTGCAGGAGATTTCCACACCAGATGCGTTCAGCGCCGTTGGGTTTGATCACGACATGACGCGCCGGATAATGGTGCATTACTTGATCGAGCCTGAATCCTACACCGCCAGGCATCACTCCTGGGCACCGCAAGACGTGATCCTGGTGACCGGCGGTGCCAAAGGCATTACCGCAGCATGTGCCCTGGCTTTGGCAGAAAAAACGGGCGCATCCATGGCCCTGGTGGGTCGATCAGAGCCACCGCCTGAAAATGCCCCTCCGGACAACGACATCTCCCGGACCTTAGAAGCGTTTTCTCGAAAAGGCCTCCGTGCCGCCTATTTTTCCTGCGATGTCTCGGATAAGCCATCGGTCACCCGACTGATACAGGCCATAGTGCAACATATGGGAAAAATCACCGGTGTGATTCACGGTGCCGGATTAAATGTTCCCAGGCCGGCCAAAAGTGTCACGCCGCAATCGGCAATGAAAGAGATCAGCCCCAAGGTACTGGGAGCGCTGCACCTTTTTGACGCACTGAAGGGTGCACCTTTAAAGCAGTTTTGCGCGCTGACCTCTATCATCGGTGTCACCGGTATGCCGGGTAATGCCTGGTACGGATTTTCCAACGAAGCCCTGGAATTGATTGTCAGGCGCTATCAGGCCCTGTATGGATTCGATGCCATCAGCATGGCCTACAGTATCTGGCGGGACGAAGGCATGGGCGCGCGGTTGGGCAGCGTTACCCAGCTTAAAAGACAGGGTATTGATGCCATCCCCTCCACCCAGGGGGTCGAGCGTTTTGTCCGGCTGTTCCTGAATGATCCCGGAACTGACCAGGCCATTGTCACTGCCCGACTGAAAGGTTTGGACACCTGGAATCCCTCAGCAGTTCAGACCCCCACGAATCTGCGTTTCCTTGAAGAGCAGCTGGACGCCACCTGCGGGGTGGAATCGGTTTTCAAGGCCCACCTCAGCCTTGAAACCGATCCCTATTTAAGGGATCATAATTTTAACGGATCATACCTGTTTCCAACGGTGTTCGGACTGGAAGCAATGGCCCAGGCTGCCAGTCACGCCATTGGGCACCCCCTGCCCGAAACGGTCACTATAAAAGATATCGAACTGGCCCGCCCCATTACCGTAGACCCGGACAATGGGGCTTCGATCATCATCCGTGCCCTTAAAGAGGAGGCGCAACCCGGGTCATCCATGACCGTGGTTCAAGCCAGTATCACCACGGGGACCGCCAGGTCCGGAACCGCCCACTTTTCCGCCCGGTATATCCTGGACAAGGAGGATCCGGATCCTCCAAAAGAAGCCATTCAGGTGTCCGGTACAGCCCTGACCCTGGATCCGAAACAGGATCTCTATCATGCCTCCCTGCTGTTCCAGGGACCGTTGTTCCACCGTATCGAGTCGGTTCACACCCTGTCCGATGATTCAGCTGCCGGGATGTCGGCAGTGTTCAGTGCGGCGGTTACACCGGGACAGCATGCGGCTGCCCTTTCATTCCCTCACTTTCCCGGGGGTCAAATCATTCTGGGCGACCCCTTTTTCAGGGATGCGCTGCTCCAGTCGGCCCTGCTCCTGGTTCCGGAAAAAACCTGCCTGCCGGTGTCTATCCGTGAAATCCGGATATACGACCCCCCCTTTAAAGAGATGGAAGCAGAAGATATGCGCCTGCCGGCCAAGGTCACGGTCACGGGAATGGCTGAAGATGAGATAGAATATACCGTGGTGTCAACCGATCAAGACCATGGGGTGGTCCAATGCCTGGAGGGATACCGGGTCAAAGTGCTCAAGACCGATACCGGTAACCCGGAAATCTCAGACCTGATTGACCCGGAACACCGGGACAACCGGATGGTCAAGGAGGCCGTATCACAGGCATGCACCCGCTTGAAACTTATCCCGCCGAAGATCCGCCTGAAGCCGATCCCGGGTATTCATGACCTGAACAAAGATGAACGCCATGACAAAGAGATGCCCCTGATCCGTGATCTTCTTCACAGTACACCCGGGGCAAAGACATCCCTGCCAAACGTGGCATGGGAACCGGACGGCAAACCCGTCATCAAGGACAGGCATGACCTGGCCATCTCTATTTCCCATGATGATCGAATCTGCCTGGGTGTTGCCGGTACGCAACCCCAAGGGTGTGACACGGCACCGGTTACCCCAAGAAGCCGCGAACAGTGGCAGGTGCTGCTGGGAAAAGCAGGGGCCGATTTACTGGACCAACTCACCCACAGTGAACACGACACCGCCTTGGAGTCCTCTCCCCTTGACCGGGCCGGAACCCGGATCTGGGCGGCCAGGGAAGCCGTAAAGAAGGCGACAGGGGACAACAGCCCTGAACTGGTTATTGTTGAACAAGACGGTGAAAATTGCCTGTTCAAATCCGGCAAAATCATGGTCCTGACCCTGGCCATCAGGTTGACCTGGGGCCCCGAGCGGATCATTGCCCTGGTGGTTGGACCCGGAGAGGATTCTGAAAAGAGGGGGCCCGATATTATTACCGGGTATGAAACCCTGTTTAACATGGATCACATCGGCATGCACCTGGACGGCCCCCAGGGCCAGGGCGTATTTTACCAGTGCTTCCATGTAGGGTTCAGGCCCAGTGCCCAGCTCAGCCGGAAGGTGTATTTTACCAACTACTGTTTCTGGCTCGGAGAGGTCAGGGAGGCATCGGTATGGCCCGTGCTGAAAACCCTTGGAGATCAGTTCACTTCAGGCCAGTTTGGTCAGGTCACCAATGACACCCACCTCACCATTACTGGAGAGGCTACGGTAAAGGACCGTATCGAGGTGCTTCTCTGGGCCTCGGGAAACAAGGGACCTGCCGACTCCACCATGGAGCTGACCTATGATTTCAGGAAAATTCTTGCCGACGGCACCCATGAACGGGTGGCCCGGTGTATCCAGAATACCACCTGGGTAGAGGTGCTGGGTCATGGTATCGTCAAACCCAAACCCTATCCGGATTATTACTGGAAGTTCATGGAAAGCCCGCATATCCTGCTGCTCCCCCAGAATGAAAACCCCAATACACTGGAGGCCCTGCCCGAACCGTTGATAGACCTTGCTGCCGCCTGCGACAGTGAAACCGTGATCTATAATGCGCCCCAGGGGCCGGAGGTCACGCCCATCATCCATGAACAGCCTATTGAAACCTCTCTTTCCGAATCCAACCTGGTGGGAAATGTCTACTTTGCCAACTACTTTTCCTGGCAGGCCCAAACCCGGGATAAATATGTATATTCACTGGCTCCGGAGTATTTCCGGGGTACCGGGGAAAAGGGGGAACTGATCTGTCTGGAAAGCCGTGTGGAACACCTGCGTGAAGCCATGCCGTTTGACCGCATCCTGGTCACCATGGCGCTCAAACGGCTGACCCGGTGCAGCGCCACCCTGTTTTTTGAATATTTCCGTGCCGAGGAAAGCGGTAAAAAGACCAAGCTGGCCTTTGGTGAGCAACAGGCGGCCTGGGTGACCAGGGATGATTCAGGAAATCCCCGGCTCACCGAATTTCCTGGTAAAATCGCCACAGATTTTGAACAGCAGATCAAGGGATGATCAGTAAAATATCAACTTGGATTATAGTTTACGGATCATCTCCCTCAGGTTCTGGATATGCTTTCGCTCCTCTTCCAAAATGGTGTCGATCCCCTGTTTCACATCCGGGTCGTCGATGAACATGTCGAGCATTTCATAAAACAGGATGGTGTCCTCTTCAAACCCGATAAAGGTTTCCATCAGGTCCCGGATATTCTTTACCTGTGAGAAATCGATATCATCCAGGGACAGGGCCTTGTCCTCCATCATCTGGTGCAGTATGCCGGGAACCATCTCTTTGAGCTGCTGCTCGTCAATCTCAAGTTTGAGCTTGTTTTTCTGGGTTTTAAACCATTCCCGGTGCCCGGCCTCTTCATCAGCCATCCACTGCAGCACTTCTTTCAGGTCGGGCCGGTCCATTCTGCCAACGGAATCCATATACACGGATTCTCCGTTTTTTTCCATCTTGATGGCAATATCAAAAAGGTCATCCATGGTGAACATAGAGCGTTATCCCTCCAGTCAATGACTTGAACAAATCACGGGGTTCTCAACAGAAAATGTTATGCACAGTGTACAGAGTCCATGGGCTAAAGTCCAGGATTTCAAGGGATTTTGAAAAATCAGTACACCCGATAAATTTCACTTTGGAAAAACCGTTCCCTGCATTATAATGGGCATACTATGCAGCTAAAATATATAGTAAGGCCCTCGGCCATGTTCAAATCCTATATCTTCATCTTACTGCTGTTCCTGGCGGTTGCGATTGCAGCCCCCTTTTTTATTCCCGGCCCCAATGGCACTTCCCTGCTCACGGTTGAAGATCTGAAGTGGCCGGATTTACGCACACCTGATCTTCACGTAGCACATGATTTAGTCCACCGGGTGTATCATATGCTGCCTCAATGGCCCGGGCCCATTGATCTTCCCGAGATCAGCCTGGTCAACCTCTTGCCTGCCTCAGATAACAGTGAACCTACGCCAACTTCACCCAGGCCCTTCTACAAATGGGTGGACCGAGACGGCGTGGTCAACTTTTCGACCCGCAGGCCGGATGGGGAAGTGGTCCAGACCATTTACCTGCCCGACACCCTGCCGCCGGATCATCCTAAACGAATACAATACCT
>QZLA01000261.1 GCA_004796375.1 Desulfobacteraceae bacterium | reverse complement strand
TCATTGTTGTAAACCACGTTGCCGGTTATTGTGGACCCGTTGGCAGCAAAAATCCCATAGCCTGAATTTTCAGCACTGACGTTCCGGGCCACCAGGTTGCCGCCATTGCCGTAAATCCCGTCTCCCCCGTTTTCCAGGGCTGTATTGCCGACCACTTTGGATCCCATGCCGGCAAAGATACCCTGCTCCGCATTCCCCGAGGCTGTGCAGTCTTCTATATGCGCGCCTTTGCCAAAAATAATAATTCCCCCGCCCCTGTTGGATCGAGCCCGGATGTTGTAGATCCTGTGATCCCTGCCTGACGATTGGGATTGCTCATATATCCCGTTTGAGCCAAAGAGGGTCACGGTTCCGTTTCGTATCTCCACATTGCTCCTGGCGTTCATATAAATCCCATGGTTCGTTCCAGTGCCCGGCCCAGTCATTGTAAAGCCCATCAGATCAATCGTCGCATCGTCGCTGGCCACTGTAATGCCGTGGTGCCCGGGCGCGCACAATACATCTTTGGCAATATAGTAGAACCCAGGAGAAGATATGGTGTAAGGAATGGATTTGATTTCCTTTTTAACAGGCGTGGTCCCGGCAACCATGTAGAAATCTGCCGCTGCCGTAAAACAGACGGCCCACCAACCGAAAAGGAAACAGGAAAATATTAATTGCTTTTTCACAGTTACCCCCTTTTATCTGTTATGGAAATCCCTTGCGTTTATGGGTTCTCATGTATTCTTGATACATGGTCTCTCGCCCAACCATTTGAAGAAAAGAATAGTGATATGACGGTTTGAACGATCACTGAACAGATGTACTGGATAAGAGGATGATAATGCAGATCTGGGTTGAGTATATTTTCTAACACAATACGGGTGTGAGTCAATGATTTAGTGCCTGCCCTGTGATTTTCCGGCAAATCCCGGACAATCAGCTCAACCCCATCCTGAATATCAAAAACGCACCGGTGAGCAGTAAAAAGATCAGAACAATGGTTTTGTAGCGATCCTCAGGCAGATACTTTCTCAGCTTGCCCCCGGTGACGATACCCAGCCCCACAAAGGCAATACCGGGCACTGACACCGCCAGGGTGTTCTCCGTCATCAGATCATACCGTCCGAGCAGGAGGATCATGGTCAGGCTTGAAATGGTGAAAAACAGGTTGATGGACTGGATAAAAGTGTCTTTGTCGATCCTGAGCGAAAGCATGTAGGGCAACACCGGCATGATCTGGGATCCGGTCAGGCCGTTAATGATGCCGGTACAGAATCCCACCGGCCCTCCCAGCCTGCGCTCCCGGTTCCTGACAAAGGTGCCCTCCGGGTGTGTCAGCGCCCATAGGGCATACAGCACCAGGATGATTCCAAGGCAGGCGCGGCTCACGGCACTGTCCACCCGGTACAGATACCAGACACCGATCATTAACCCGGGAAGGGCGCACACATATACCTGCCAGAACCGCTTGAGCGCCCCTATAAAGTTGCCGGCCTGCACCATCACGAACAGGTTGCTCGACAGCGACGGCAATATAACCAGGGGGATGGCCGTTTTTGGCTCAAGCACATAGGACAGCAACGGCAGGCATATGGTTGAAAATCCCAGGCCGGTGATGCCCTTGAGGAAAGCCGCCAGGGAAAACGAGAACAGGATATAACCCAAAGGCTCGGGAACCATCAACGCTATCGATACAAATGCCGGGTCAAGTTCAAATTATATTGAAACAGGTCTTTCGACGGAAGCTGCGATCTCTCATTCCAGATCAGGAGCGGCAGCCGCATCTCATGGAGCGACCCATGGGCCCGGTAGGTTGGCGGCAATTCTTCAAACGCCGTGTCCATCTGTCCGAACATGGTGTGCTTGTCCCCCATGACAACCAAGTCCCCGATGTGTTCCGGGTTGATGTGATACTGTTCTGCCGCCTGTGCCCCGGTCAGGATCTCTTCAACCCCATCCAGCGTGTTCAGCACAGCCGCGGTGGCGTCAAAATCAGACGGATCCTTGAGCCAGATCCACGAGCAACCCGTGAAGTTCCGGTGATGGACAATGTAGTAATCCCGTTCCGGTGACAGGACAAACCGGGGCGTCAGGTTGTGCTCTTCCAATACCTTATAAAGGTCCCAGCACTGTTTTTTGTAGTTCATGCCATGGTCGGCCGTGGCATAAAACGCCGCATCCGGATCAGCCTCTACCGCCTCCCGGATC
>QZLA01000366.1 GCA_004796375.1 Desulfobacteraceae bacterium | reverse complement strand
CTGACCCGGGGCCGGACCTGTATTGGCTGCGTGATGAAAGGCATCAAGGACGGCAGGAAGAAAACCGTCTATGTATACAATATCTGCCGCCATGAGGATGCATACAAAGAGGTGGGCTCACAGGCCATCTCCTATACAACCGGTGTCCCGGCCATGATCGGGGCCATGATGATGCTCAGTAAAAAATGGTATGACACCGGCGTGTGGCACATGGAGCAGTTTGACCCGGATCCGTTCATGGAGGCCTTGAACACCTGCGGGCTTCCCTGGAGCGTGATTGAGACCTAGTGGACGGGTTTACTCAATATGACTTTGATCCCGGACTGATCCCCACCCCGGGGTTTGTGGTTGATGAACGGCTGCTCGGGCAAAACCTTTCCATCCTTTCACGGCTCAAAGAGCGGACCGGCTGCAGGATTCTTCTGGCTTTGAAGTGTTTTGCCATGTTCAGGACATTTGGGCAGCTCAAAACGGTCCTGGACGGGGTATGCGCCAGCTCTCCCCATGAGGCCCGCCTGGGCAGGGAGTCGTTCGGTAAAGAGGTCCATACCTTTGCTGCGGCGTACTCTGAATCCGATATCCTGGACCTGTGCCGGACCACGGATCACCTGGTGTTTAATTCTTTTGATCAGATGTCGCGTTTTGAACCCGTCGTCATGAAGGCCTCGGCCGACCTGAAACGAGCCATCCGGTTCGGGCTCAGGATCAACCCAGAGCATTCCGAGGGAGCCACCCCCATTTACGACCCTTGTGCGCCGGGTTCACGGTTGGGGATCAGACGCGCACAATTTGACCCGGAGCGGCTATCTTCCGTCTGCGGGCTGCACTGGCACAATCTGTGTGAGCAGGATGCCGACTGCCTTGAGCGTACCGTTGCCGCTGCAGAACAGCGGTTTGGCGAGTTTTTTTCCGGCATGGACTACATCAACTTCGGCGGCGGTCATCATATCACACGACAGGGATACAACCTTGATCTTCTGGAAGAGATCATTATTCGATTCAAGGAGAAATGGGGGGTGCAGGTTTACCTGGAGCCGGGCGAAGCCGTGGCCCTGAATGCCGGTTACCTGGTGGCTACGGTACTGGATGTGATTGAAGCGGACATGCCCGTTGCCATCATGGATGCATCCGTACCCGCGCATATGCCGGATGTGATTGAGATGCCTTACCGCCCTCACATTATCGGTTCTGACCTTCCCGGAAAGAAACCTTACACCTGCCGGGTCGGCGGACCCTCCTGCCTTGCCGGGGATGTGGCTGGGGAATACTCTTTTGACGCGCCCCTGGCCATCGGATCGAAACTGGTCTTTGCAGACATGGCGATCTACAGCATGGTAAAAACCAACACCTTTAACGGGGTCCAACTCCCGGCCATTGCGCTCATCAAATCCGGGACCCGGGAGATCGACATCGTTAAAACCTTTGGTTATTCAGATTTTAAGAGTCGATTGGGATAGTGCAGATGAAACAGAATCTACCGGATTTTATAGAATCAGAGTGCAGTCGGCGAAATGAAGACCAATCCCTTTTTCATGTGATACCGGTCCCTTTGGAAGCATCGGTATCTTACGGTACGGGAACAGCAAAGGGGCCTGCGGCGATCCTTGACGCATCGCTGCAGCTTGAAGCGTGGGACGGAAACAGTATCCCGGCTGAATCCGGTATCCATACAACACCTGTGGTGGATTGCACCGGAACCATCGACTCGACGCTGGATCTGATCCAGGCACGCGTGGGAAAATCGCTTGCTGCAGGGGCAATTCCGGTCATTCTGGGCGGGGAACATACCGTGACACTCGGTGCACTTCGGGCGGTCCGGTCGATACTGAAAAAACCCTTTGGTGTGGTTCAGCTGGATGCCCATGCCGACCTGCGGGATGAATACGAAGGAGAGCCCTTCAGCCATGCCTGTGTCATGCGCCGGGCGGTCGAAACGCTGGATATTCCCCTTTTCCAGATCGGGGTCAGGGCCATGTGTATGGAGGAGTACCACGCACGGGATCGGTTCGGCGTCCGGTATCTGGATGCCCGGACCCTTTATGAAAGTGGCATTCCCCTTCAGGTACTCCCGCAGGATTTTCCCACGGATATCTACCTGACCCTTGATGTGGACGGCCTGGATCCTTCACTGATCCGGGCCACAGGCACGCCTGTGCCGGGCGGGATTTTGTGGTATGATGCGCTGACCCTGATTGAACGCTGCCTTTACGGCCGCCGGCTGGCCGGATTCGATGTGGTGGAACTGGCACCGCAACCGGGAGACCATGCGTCCGATTTTGCTGCAGCCCATCTGGTGTATTCGGTAATGGGCATGGCAATCAGACAGACTGTCGCAAAATGATTTAAAAACGGGTTTAAGATTGAGATGGTACGACAGCAGCGGCTAAACCGAAACCAACAGGACGGATGAATGATGGCATCGGACTATATCATAGAAGTGAAAGACCTTAAAAAAAGTTACAAGAACCAGGAGGCGGTCAAGGGGGTTTCTTTCGGGATTCGCGCAGGGTGCTGTTTCGGGCTTCTCGGCCCCAACGGCGCCGGCAAGACCACAACAGTTGAGATGATGGAGGATATCCTTGAACCCTCCTCTGGCCAGGTGTTCTACAAGGGCAGTCCCATCACACGGTCGTTCCGCGAGGAGATCGGGATACAGTTCCAGCAGACCGAGCTGCTGAATTTCCTTACAGTGGAAGAGACATTGAAGACCTTTGCCGCCTTTTATAAAAATTCACTCCGCCTGGACAAGATTTCCACCCTGTGCATGCTGGACAGCATCGGCAAGCAATACAATAATAAAATTTCAGGGGGGCAGCGCCAGAGGCTGCTTTTAGGCCTTGCACTGATCAATAACCCGGATCTTGTATTCATGGATGAGCCCACCACCGGCCTGGATCCCCAGGCCCGGCAGCATGTCTGGGAGATCATCAAGGGGATTAAGCAGGAGGGGAAAACCATTGTCCTGACCACCCACTACATGGAAGAGGCGCAGATCCTGTGCGATGAACTGGCCATTATGGACACAGGCAGGATCATTGCCAAGGCAGGACCGGATGAACTGATCCGGGAGCACTGTCAGGACTGCCCCCCTTCAGAACAGAATCTTGAAACCGTATTTTTAAAACTGACCGGCCGCCGCCTGAGGGAGTAGCAAATGAATCTTAAACGTTTATGGGTCCTTTTTGTTGCGCGTAATTACGAGTTTCTGCGGGACCGTGCCGGGTTCGGATGGAATATCCTGTTTCCATTTCTTCTGGTGGCCGGATTTGGTGTGGCGTTTTCAGGTGATACCCCGACACGGTATAAACTCGG
>QZLA01000316.1 GCA_004796375.1 Desulfobacteraceae bacterium | reverse complement strand
CGGTCAAAAGCGGCCCTCAGGTATTGATCGTGCTCCTCATCACTGACCTCAATGGTTTCCACAGGTACTGCCGGGTTACCCATGGCCACCAGTGATTTGAGTTTTTCCCCCTTCAGCACCTGATCAAGGGCCTTATTTTCAAGAGCCGCTCGATCCGGGTCTGCATCCACAAAGCCTGCGATCTCCAGGCTCAGGCCGGGACGCTGTGAAAGCGCCTTGATCAAGGTCTCGATTTTTCCGGATGCCTGGGTGCCAAGGTGGGTACTTCCGGGGTCGAAAGCGATCAGGTTCAGGTCCTCTCCGCCGCCGAACATGGAACCCAGGAGCGAGAAGGGAGCCGTTGCTGCCTTTACCAGGAGATTCATGATCATTTGAACAATGATCCCCCCAACCCTGAATTCCGGATCATCCAGATCACCCTTGACCGGAAGGTTCAATGATATTCTTCCGGCAGGGTCTTTAAGCAGGGAGACGGCCAGGGTGACCGGCGCATTCACCGCGTCTTCACTGTTTGTCTTCTCTCCAAAACTGAACTGGTCCAGGAACAGGTCGTTCTTTGAGTCAAGTTTTCTCTGGTCAATCAGGTATTCCAGATCAAGGGTCATCTTGCCTTTTTTAATGGTGTATCCCGCATATTTACCGGCATAGGGGGTTAAGAATCCCAGATCCATATCGGACAGGGCCAGCTGTAAATCACAGAAAAATTTTTCCTTGAGCGGATTGATCTTCCCCTTGATCTTAACCGGTGTATGGTTGTTAACCAGGGCATTCAACTCCAGATCGGAACGGATGGTTTCTTTTCCGCTCAAGCCGGTGACGCGGCTCTTGACCTGGCCGAACCGGGCCTTAAAGTTCGGGGTGATGGACTGATCCTGAATTTCGAATCCACCGTTTTCAATGACCACCTGGCCGATCTCAAGGGGTATGCCGCCTGTTTTGCTTTTGGCATCATCCGCCTGGCCGGGTGTATCATCTTCGACTTCCCGATCAGTGCCGGCCTGCTCCGGTGCCGCTTGGTTCTGTCCGGAAGATTTTGAGATCCGTCCGAAATTGGAGGTTCCATCCTTTGCGATAACCAGGGCGGATAGGGGATCTGTAACGGCGATCTCTTTAATCCGGGCGTGAAATGGCCGGGTGTCAAGGTCAAGCCCCTTGACCGCCAGCTGACCAAACGAGAACAGATCGGTTGTGGTGGTGCTGTCCAGTGCCTTGAACCCGGAAATATCGTAATCCCCCTGTAACCGGGTATTCATGCCGCCATCTGCTGTGGTGATGTTTAACCGGCCTTTACTCGACAGGGTACCTCCGGCAATCATCATATTCACGGCATTTGAAATGAAATCCTGGAACCCGTTTATCCGTATATCTTCAGAAATCAACTCCAGATCCAGGTTTACAGGCGAAATTCCTACTTTTCCAGCAGCCGTGATCCGGCCGTCTTCATTCAAGTTAAAAGAGAGTGATGCATCTGCCAGCTGCCCTTTCCTGTTGGACAACCCCTTGCAATCCAGTGAGATATGATCCAATGCCACAGAGCCCTTGCCGCTCTCGATCAGATCCCGGGCGGCCACACGCACCTCTTCCAGATCCAGCTGATCCAGGTTCACTGTCCAGGGATCTTCCGGGTCCTGCCCCGATGCGGGAGATGATGCGTTTGTGTCAGCAGGCGGCGTCCTCTTATCATTTACAGGTCCGGATAACGCCGCCAGGTTGGTCGTCCCATCCTCGAGGCGAAAAATATCCAACACGCCCTTTTCCAGGCTGACCGCGCCCAGGGTTATTTCCCGCTGATCTGTTTGGGCAGAAATATCCGCCAGTAAAAATCTATCTATACTCAAAACATCCTGGGGTTCCCGACCTGATGACAGGGTGACGGACATATCGGATACGCCCACCTGCCTGCAGGCCAACGATATGGGAAACCCGTTCTTTTTCTGTTCAGACGGATCCATGGATTGATGTTGCCCTGAAGACTTTTGATCCATGAGCTGATGAAGATTCAAACCGCCCTGCTGACTGCGTATGAGAGCCAGTCTGGGGCCTGCCAGGGTGACATCATCCACAACGATTCTGCCCTTTAAGACTTCGGAGCGATCCAGTTTGATACTCAGCCTGTCCAGATCCAGCAAAGGGGTTGTATCAGGGCCATCAATATCCAGCTCCCGGACTTCCAATCCCCCTGATATAAGCATGGATGGGGGATTTCCGGATGCTGCCGGCATGGCAAACTCAAGCATACAGGATAGGTCCATTGTACCCGCAGCCAGGTCCATATTTAGGGGTACGGGATTGTAGGCATAATAGTAAGGCAGGTCCAGATCCTTCAGGGACAGATCCAGGACGGTGGTGCGGTGGTCGGTAAACGGCTTGCTCCTGGCCTTGAGTTCAATGGGTGTCCCATTGGCATCGACCGAGAAATGAGGTGTCACAAAAATATCCGTATGGGCTTCCATATTGGATATAAACGGGATGGCCAGCTCCATTCTGGATAACCGGTGTGTCTTGTTGGTCGGATTATCCTTGATTGTTACATTCCCGTTTTTAAGCATAATGTTTGAAACATAGAACCGAACCGGTGCACTGCCGGATTCTTTGCCCGGTCCTGACCCCTCTGCAGTTTCACCCTCACCTGCCGGAACCAGATCACTGAAATTATAGCTCATATCTTTTTTACGGATAATATTGAGGTGAATATCGTCAAAAAGAATGTCCTGGATCACCGGTCCGAGCTTGAAAATTGAACCGGCGGCAAGATTGATCCTGCAATGCCCCAAAGAGGCAAATGTTTCATCAGAATCTCTCTCACGGATGTTGAACCCCTCCATGGTCAGGATCAGGGTATAGGGATTGAATGTAATACGTGAAATGGTGGTCTGCCGATGCAGTATTTCGGTCAGTTTATCCGATGACAGGCTTCTAAGAATCCTTGGAAATGCAAAAAAACCGAAAAGTGTATACAATATTAATCCAACAGCAATCCACCCAGCGATTTTCTGCCATAACGGCAGGGCACGGTACCTGTTAAACACTCCCATCCTTCCCCCCCTATTGGTTATCGGGCCTGTCGGACACCGACCGCAAAGGTCTGTGATGCCCCCAGGGAAAATTCATGTGATACCCAAAAAACCGTGATGCGTGATCTATGTTAAAATATCAGCAGAATAACATAATAAATGAGCGGGATAAAGATGGCCGGAAGCATATTTCCAACCTTGATTTTTTTCTCCCTGAGCATATTCAGACCCAGGGCCATGATCAAAAGCCCGCCGGTAGAAGACATCTGGGCCACCACTTCAGGAACGAGCAGCGGTTTGAGCCACGTGGCCGCCAGCGTGATCCCCCCCTGGTAAACCAATACCGGCAATGAGGCAAACAGGACGCCGATCCCGAGTGAGGCGGTCAGTATAACGCTCATGATACCGTCCAGTGTGGCCTTGGCAAACAGGATATGGTGGTTACCGGTCAGCCCGCTTTCAAGTGACCCGACAATGGCCATGGAACCGACGCAAAACATCAGTGCGGCTGTCACGAATCCTTTGGCCACCTCACCCTGGCCGCTGGCAAACCTGAATTCCAGCCATTTCCCCACACGCTCCAGGAACGCTTCAATTCCAATGAATTCACCAATGATACTCCCCAGGGCCAGGCTGATGATGATAATCAGCAGATCATCGCACCCCAGGGCGGTTTTCATTCCCACGAGGATCACTGCCAGGCTCATGGCCTGAAGGATCACCTCATTATACTTTTGAGGAATCCCTTTTTTAAAGATGATGCCGACCAGACTTCCGGCAATGATGGTCAGAAAATTAACAAGCGTACCCAGCACAACAGTCTCCGATCAACGCAAATGGCTAAAACGAGGAAAGAATATAATCCACTCCGTTTTTGAACAGTGTCACCCCAAGTGTCATCGAGGTGTCCACCCCTTTTCCCTGGCGTTTAAGGATCTCTTTTTGCCTGGGCCAGTCCGGGTGGTTGGCCGGGTGGTTGTAGGCCTCCGGGTGGGGCATCAGCCCCAGGATCCGTCCGGTTTCATCACATATCCCGGCAATGTCCGCCATGGAGCCGTTGGGATTATAGGGAAAGGCCCCATTGGCCGGATGATAGTTGTCATCTGCATAGGAAAACACGACCTGGTTATTCTGCTGAAGTGCGCCCAGGGTCTCTTCAGTGGTGACCAGCTTGCCCTCACCGTGCCTGACCGGAAAGTCAACCGCGTCAATCCCTTTTGTAAAGACGCAAGGGCTGTTCGGATTGACAGCCAGATGTACCCACTGATCCCTGAAATTACCACAGTCATTATAGGTGATGGACACCGAACGGGCCTGATAATCATTGTCAAACCCCGGAAGGAGCCCCATGTTGACCAGGGTCTGGAAACCATTGCAAATCCCGATCACCAGTTTTCCCTGACTGATAAATGTACGGATATCATCTCCCAGGTGATTGTTATACTTCAGGGCCTGGATCACCCCTGCGCCGTGATCGTCTCCCCAGGAGAACCCGCCGCCCAGTGCCAGGATATGGTAATCACCAAGGTCTACCTTGCCGTCAATCAGGGAATTGATGTGTACCCGGTGGGACACTGCGCCTGCAAGTTCGAACACCATGGCGGTCTCATAATCGCAGTTGAGGCCGAACCCTGTCAATATCAATGCATTTACCTGTGTCATATCATATCTCCAAACCGCTGGTTAAAGGCCGTATAAAGGGCATCTTCGGTCAGATCGATCTGCAGGCCGCCATATGCACCGGTGATTTTCAAACGGTTGTGTGTGTCTGTTACCGTCCCGATGCATGCAAAAGGAAGCCCTTTAAACAGTTTTTCCACCACGCTTTTGTTGTCGGGGTCCAGGGTCACGATGAACCGTCCGGCAGACTCTGAAAAAATCAGGGTGTCGTTGTGAAGGCGTTCGCCGCTACGGGTGGGCATCAAGGCAAGGTCAATATCCATCCCCAGGCCACCGGCAATGGTCATCAGGCCCAGGTGGACGCCCACACCGCCTCTTCCAACGGCGTGACATGATGCCAAGAGGCCTTTATCAATCGCGGTCTCCACTGCTTTATACACGACCCTGAATTTTGAAAAATCCACCTGGGGAACATTCACCCCGACCTGGTCAAACAGTTCATAGTACTCAGACGCCCCCAGTTCATTGCCGGTATCCCCGACCACATACACCAGGTCGTTGCTGATCTTGGGATCCATGGTCACACACCGGTCGATATCCTTGATCAGAGAGGTGGCTGAAAACTGGACGGTCTCCAGG
>QZLA01000059.1 GCA_004796375.1 Desulfobacteraceae bacterium | reverse complement strand
CCACAGACCCGCCCCTGTTTCCATGCCCGCCCTGGTGGATAAAAATGCATGAACCCAATTAACCCGCAAGGAGAGTCATTATGAAGTATCGCCCCCCAATGATGGACCGCTGCATGAAGATGATGAAGGAACGCGGCTGTATGGGTGAAAAAACCCCTGGCATCATGGACATGCGCCCTACCACCCAAAAAGACCGGCAGGCTGCCTCCGACCTGGGCGGCTACAACCAGAAGGAACTGGAATGCCTGTTTGAAGATTGGCTGCTGCTGCTTGAGGATGAGATCCTGTTGTTTGTTAAAGATCAAACCGAAATTGATCTGAAACAGGTCTCCAGCCATTTCAGTATCTCCGAAAACAGTGCAACATTTGTTATCAAGCGACTCATTAAACGTGGAGAAATTAACGCAGCACAGATCGCTGAGCATGGGGAGAACCGCTGATGGGATGGATCGGAAAATTCATGGGACCCGTCATTAAGGCAATTCCTGCAGCGGAGCGTGAAACCATGATGCTGAAAATGATGCCGGATATGATCCGGAAAACCGATATGGTGAAGATGATGCCCAACATGGCAAGGGAACTGGGCGACACCATCACCCTGCTGTTCCTGTATGAGTTTGCTGCACGCGTGATCCGGGATGAAGCCGCACGGGAACAGATCAGCACGCTGCACGGTCGGTTGATGGAACAAATGCCCGGGATGATGGACATGATGCACCCTGTAATGATGACGCTGATGTCGGAAATGATGCCCCGGATGATGGGATTCATGTCCACCATGATGCCCGATATGCATACCATGATGCCGGAAGTTATGGAAAACGCCATGTTGCCCATGATCCGTGAAAACCCCAGGGTCAAAGCACATATGCTCGCCATGATGCAGACCATGTTCCCCCATTGCGCCATGAATATCTTGCCCCTGATCGATAAAGAAGAGCGCGCCGTGTTTATCAATCAGCTGTGCGAAATCATGGCGGCGTCAGGCACCCTGGAAATGGGTGCCCCTGAGAAACAGGCGTTCGGGTTGACATTGACAGATACTGTTCAGAAAACTCTGAATGCAAATGTATAATAAATGCTTACTGTCCTGCAAACAAGGAGAACAGCCATGGGAATGATGGCAGCCATGATGACAATGATCGGCAGAAAAAGACGTGAGACAATGATGATGGACATGATGCCCCTGATGATGGATGGCATCGATATGCATGAATTCATGCCCAAAATGATGGGAGCCATGCTCAAGGACCTGTCCCCTGAGGATATTGTTGATTTTTTAAAACAGGCCCTGGGTGAAAAAAACACCTTTCAACAGGTACTTGATAAACTGATTGATGCCAACCTGATCACAGGGATGATGATGAAGTCCTATCCATCCAAACTGAGCTTTGATGATACGGTAGATACCCTGGAACGCAACTCAGTGAAAAACGGCTGGGAGATCCCGCAGGTGCGCAACCTGCAGAAAACATATCTTGAGGCGGACCTGACGGATATGACCCGGGTCAAAATCCTCTATCTGTGCAATCCGGAAGGCGGATACGCGATTTTAAAGGATGACCGGTTCAAACCCCTTTCCGTGATGATGCCCATGCCGGTCACCGTTTATGAAAAAAATGACGGCAGCGTGGGAATTACCAGCATGAACCTGGGGATGATGGCCGGCATGTACACGGAACCGGTCAAGGAGGTCCTCTCCACAGGTGCCAGGGATTTTGAGCAAAGCCTGGAAGGAATCATTTAATTCAGCAGTTGCCATTATCCGTTTTTCATAAGATAATCCAATCCATGGAAAATGACTTTTGCTTCATACCACATTCCCCTGGAGGAGGATGCATTGACGGTTAATGATTTTATGGCACTCCTGGACAGGCATGCATTGATACTTCTCGGATATTTCACCCTGCTTCCGGTGCTTTCATTGATCACCGGGCTGGTGTACCGGCGGGAAAGGGAGTTGACCCTCGGGGATTACCTTTACTCCACCTTGATCTATCTTTCCGGGATTCCCGGGATCCTGGCCCTGACGCTGACCTTTTATGCACTCTTTGTGAGCCGGACCAACCTGATGGAGGTGAGCCTGATCCTTTACTTTGTCCCGGTGATCTCCATGATAGCGGTATTCATACTGATACACCGGAAAACCGATTTTGGCCACCTGCCCGGGTTTGAACGACTCTCAGGGCTCATGCTGTTGATTGCCATTGTCTGTATAGCCACCCTGTTCCTCTACAGGCTCCGCATCTATATGGTCTTTTTCGGATCCATGCAGAGCCTTCTGATCGCCGGGATCGTCCTGTTCATTATTTTCAGGATCGCTGTCCGAAAGGTATTCGGCAGTCCAAAACGGGAACCCAGAAGGTATTGACGCTGGCCAAGCCCATCTGGCCTGCGCCGGTGGTATTATGGTGCTCTTTTTTTCGTGATTGCCGGAATAATCATCAATAAAATCGAGTCGTCTGAAGCCGTCTTAAAGCTTTGGGACGAACCATACGCGGTACCTGCACTGTTTGTGGCAAACGCCCTGAAATAGTATGTGGTGCCTGGTTTCAATGAAGTAATACTGCCTGAGAATGATCCCACTCCATTACCGGTAACCGGCCCCTGCCATACAGAATCCGACAGGGTCGGATCCACTTGGGTTGCCCAGCAGATACCGCATGCGGTCAAATCCTCTCCGCCGTTATGGGTCACTTCACCGCTGCACACGGCAGACATTTCACCAATATTTGCTGCACTGCCAGTCATTACCGTGGGCAGCGTAACGGCCTGGGTGGTAAAGATGATATCCGCCCCATATGACGTGCCCTGAGAATTTGTTGCATAAGCCCGTGCATGATACATGGTCCCCGGGTCTAATCCGCTGAGATCAGAGGTAAATTCCCCGCTTGCCAGGGCAACACCTTCATCAGTACAGGTTGTTGCGGGGTTGGCTGACAGGCCATAGCACACCCCGTGAACCGTGGCATTGGGCATGCCCAAATCCGTGATATTACCGGTTATGCTGGCTGTTGTGTAGCTCACATCTGAAACCGATTGAGTGGTCACCGCCGGGATCCGGCTGTCGGTGGTGAAGGTCACATCATCCCCGTATACCGTACCTTCGGTGTTTGTGGCGTATGCCCGGGCATAGTAGGTTGTGCCCGGATCTAATCCGGTGATCGCTGTAGTAAATGTTCCGGTTTCAGATACACCGCCTTCATCGGTACAGCTTGCTGTGGGATTGGGTGATAACCCGTAACAGACGCCATGGGCCGTAGGGTTATGTATACCCGGTTCAATGATATTCCCGTTTCCTGTAGCCGTGGTATACCCAGCATCGGATACGGCCTGGGTGGTGACCATGGGAAGCCCGGCATTGGTGGTTTGAACAAAGATGCTGCAGGTGTCTGAATCGGATGCATTGTTATTATCCGTAACCGTGAGCTCAAAAATCAGTTCCGTGTCAGATGCTACCCTGGGTGCATCAAACGTAGGGGTGGATGAATCCGCAGAACTTAAGTCAACGGTTGGCCCCTGGGTCTGGGTCCAGGCCCACCCGGTGATGGTTCCGTCCGTATCTTCGGAATCTGTGCCGTCCAGGGTAACCCCGTCGCCCTCGTCCACAATCTGATCGATCCCGGCATCGGCATTGGGCGGCAGATTCACAACGGCAGTGATCGTTCCTTCATAGGGCACCGAGTTATGCTCGGTGACCGTGACCTTATAGGTCCCGGAATTCTGAAGGGTGACGGAGAAATCAGCCGCTCCGTTACTGTCGGTATAAACCACATGGGACTCGGGGGTTCCCCCATCCGGGGCCACCAGGGCAACCCGGGCATCAGACAGAAGCACACCGTCGGCCCGGACCCTAACAGTGAAGGATTCCAGCACGCCTGCATCCAGGGTGGCCGGATGGGTTGCGGCGAGCGAGGCTGGAGTTGATGTCCGAAGCTCCATTTCAGGATCACCGAACCAGTTGAACATGCGTGCGGTGAGAAGTGCGTAGGAGTTACTCGCACCGTACCCTGAAAAAAGCCGGTCCTTGGCCCGGTTCATGGCACTTGCCGGCCGCCAGGAGACCGGGTATCTGCTGGAGGTCCAGGTCTGATCATAATCATCCCAGAACGCATCGAAAATCCCTGCGTGAAGCGAATCGTTCCACCCGGAGTAGGAAATCCGGACCGCACCGGTAAACCCGACCGCACCGCCATTGGTATTTTCCATCCATGATTCGGCAAATGAATCCTTGCTGTCAAACCAGCCTGTGGCGCAGTTCAGGCTGAACACCACCGGCATGAGGGTTCCGTTTGTAAGGGCATCGACGTTGGTAGAGGTGTAGTGGGGATCGGCCCATCCGGACCCGCTGGAATAGCCGTGGTCCCTGTGAACCACAATGCTCACGCCGTCGTTTATGGCCTGGGCGATCTGGGTGGCATTGCCGCTGCCCATGGCTTTCCATGCGGCCGGAACCAGGGTGGGCGGGGTGATCCGGCCCGGATAACTCCAGCCCACGTATTCCAGGTCGCTGCCGGTTGAACTGTCCCATTGAAGCGCCGTGTGAATAGTAAACCCTTTGTTAAAGGCATCCCCGTCGCCGCTGAAAAAATCGTAATCCGGCCCCAGAAAGTCTCCGATCCGGTTAAGGTCCTCCATAAACATCCGGTCGGCCTTCAAATTGAAATCATCCGTATCCTGGAACTGCCCGGCCAGGAGCACGTGGCCAAAGCGGTCGGATGAGGGCGGGGTTTTTTCATAGGCCAGGATCTTGTTTACCATATTGGTGACCTCGGCCGTATCATCCCCTGGAAGCCGCCCGATAACCAGATCCGGATAATTGTCGGCCCCATCCACACAGGCATAGCTCAAATCGGTTACCCAGTCATGGGTAGATCCATGATATGGATGACCGGTGATGGTATCGGCAGGAAGAAGCTCGTGATCACCCACCAAAAGGACATAGGCAGTGACCGTACCGCTGGCATAAGCGGTTTCAATATAGGATTGAATAAGGGCAGATGTGCTGCCGACCTCGGTCAGGTTTGCCGTATAGACCTGGTATCCCTTCTTTTTCT
Organism: Desulfobacteraceae bacterium; assembly: GCA_004796375.1. Lineage (GTDB taxonomy): Bacteria > Desulfobacterota > Desulfobacteria > Desulfobacterales > Desulfobacteraceae > MADRE2. The sequence goes on along the minus strand of QZLA01000059.1, from coordinate 8,239 downwards.
TCCATGCAGCCAGGGGAGCCACAGCCGCTTCCAGGGCATCCGCGGTGATGATCAGGTAGTCGGCACTGGCAGCGGTCACGGTATCGACCGGCAAAAATGCTGCCGCATCCGGAGATTCGGCAGAGATATCTGCACCGGACCGGATATCGATCTCATTCGGATCATGAAGCCCCGGGATCGATAATTGATCCGGGCGGGGTACTTTACGCGTTTCAGGACGCGCAATGAGGAGACGGTAATCCACCCTTACGGCAAGCCGGATCTGGCTCTGGGCCGGATTATAATCCAGGGGGCGGTAGGTGATCAAAGCATACTGTTTTCCACGGACCGTAACGGTCTTTACCCGGACAACGGGCAAAATTTCTGAAAACCCGTCACGGGCATAGGCACCCCCCTGCTTCTCAAAGGAAAGTGTATCTGCCGGACGCGAACCGTCCTCATGGGCAACATCCGGAAAAGGGGGCTGAACCGGATCAAGCACCACGGACTCGCCGAAAGACACCCAGTCGATGTTATCGACAATGAGTTCAATACCGGCACCAGAAGGTATCCGCACAAGATGACTGTATCCCCTGATGTTGGGCTCCCCCGGGGCGGCCGGGCTGCCTGCTCCGGGCAAAATCACCTGGTCATAGGTATGGTTATCCGAAAGGAGGACTTGCTTCATGATGCAGTAGTCAAGGGAACTGCTTAACACCGCTTGGTTCAGGGTTTTGGATTCAAGGACAAATGCGGCAGGGTTTTCATCCAGCTGTGCATCGGCCATTGTCAAGGGCGCCTGGTCAGTGAGACGGACAAATTGTGGTTCCTGGGCTGCCAAAACAGTCGCAGCTCCAGGTGTCACCCATAGAAAGAGCATGAACATGCCGACCCATAGGGCGGGTCTGGTTTCGATTTTCCATTTTGAACGCCTCATTGATACGCCTTTGGTGGTTGGGTTGTATCTGGTTTCTTATCCAAAGCTATCTCAAGCGCCATTCACAGCCGGTGTGTCACACCGTAATCTCCCAGGCCCGGTGGATCTGCTTTCGCTTGCTGATATAATCCTCGGGAATGGTTTTGGATGTAATCTCTGTTATCCCGGTAACTGAGAGCTCACCGGTTTTCATTTCAAAACTCTGGTGATTGGTGGAAAAAAAGACGGTTCCGCCCGGCTTCATCCGCTCAAAAACACCATTGAGCATTCCGGGATGGTCTTTGGCGATGTCGAAATGTTTACCGGTCACCCGGGTCGTGGAATAGGAGGGCGGGTCCACCACGGCAAGATCAAAGCCTGGTTCTGCCGCGGGATGCCGGGACAGGAAATCCAGGGTGTCCTGCTGGATGAGTGTGTGTTCCGAACCCCACAGGCCGTTGAGTTCCATGTTCTCCCGTACCCACTGGATGGCGGTTTCCGACCGGTCCACGGACACGGTGCGTGCAGCACCGCCCTTGGCGGCATAGCAGGTAAAGGAGCCGGTATAGCAGTACAGGTTTAAGAATGACTTGCCCAGCGCCCGTTCCCGGATCATCTGCCGGGTGTTTCTGTGATCTGAAAACAGGCCGGTATCCACATAATCGGTGGGATTGATCAGGAATCGAAGCTCCCCTTCTGCCATGGGGATTTTCTGGTTTACATGGCTGATGCGCCGGTACCGGGTGCCTTCCTTGATACCGGCCCGCCGGATTTTAAGGTGTAGTTTATCCTCGGGAACACTTAAGGCCTGGGCAACGGATCGGCCCATCAGGGGCAGCCAGTTCGGTGTGGACTGCTTTCGACTGTACTCCCCGATTACCAGGTGCCCGGCATACCAGTCCACCACAGCCCGGATCTCCGGAATGTCCCAGTCATAAAGCCTGAAAATGTCCAGGTTCTTGCGGGCAAAGCGTTTGTGAAGGTGCTTGAATCTTTTTTTCACCCGGTTTGCCAGCATCTGGGCCTGGAGATCATATTTTTCTTGTAAGCTGTCCGTTTCCATATACCCGAAATACAAAGTATATCAGCCTGCAATGATCGGGTCAATACTGCTGCAGTTAAGGTCATCTAACCAGGCGGGTCACAAAAGCCGGATGAAAAGTAATGGACACGACTGTCTACGATAATTAAATTCCTTTTGCGTTAAATGCTTATCAGTTGAATTTCTTGGTTTTTCTTGACAATCCGCACACCGTGTCGTACTTGAATTACTTAACGGGGAGACCATAGTTTCCTCACCTGCACCAGTGGATCAACGCACCTAATCTTTCAAGGGGAGAAAAATGCGAAACTCATGCATCATTGGATTGCTGCTATGGGGAGTGCTGGTATTTGCCGATCCCGCCCAATCCGATTTTTTTGTGATCGGGACCGGTGAAAAAGTGGGAACCCCCATTCACGGCCTGCCCTATACCATCAGCCAGCCGGGTATGTATTACCTCACGGGCAACCGCTCAACCACCGGACACGGTATTACCGTAAAAACAAGCCATGTGACCATTGATCTCATGGGATACACCATCACAGGCCCGGGAATGGCAACACCCCAGTATGGGATATTCGTAGACCAGGCCCAAATGGTGGAGGTGAGAAACGGATGGGTCCGCAATTTCAGCCACGGGTTCTACAGCCAGAACGATGATGAATGGCAGGGCCACCGGCTTATTCATCTCAAAATCACAGATACCGGCTATGGCGCAAACCTTTCCGGTATAGGCAATATGGTCATTCACTGTCAGATCATGGATAACGGATACGGGGTGATCGGATCAAACGGTACCGTGTTTAAACATAATGTGTTCTCCGGGAACACCGTCATGGGGTTGAGTGCCGGAGGCGGCAGCCTGGTCAAAGGAAACACGATCCAGGGTAATTCGTTTGGTATCATGATCGCCCTGGAATCACTGGTCCTGCACAATACGGTGACCGGCAATGATATCGGAATCAAAGCCGAGCAGTCGTTTGTCCTGGACAACACCATTACGGAAAATGACACCGCTTCAGAAAAAACCGGGTTGGTTCTTAAAGAGTACAACCTGGCCGCGGGCAACCTGGTCTCCGGAAACACGACGTATAATATACGGGTCCAGTCTGACCAGAATCCACCTGTCGGGGGAAATGCCATTAAAGACAATGTCATGACGGGTGCCACCGGATACGGGCTTTATTTTGAAACCACAGGTAATTTTTACGATACCAACAAAGCCACAGCCAATTCCGGCGGTAATTTTAGAAACACCACCGGCAATACGTCGGGCGGGGGCAACTGGGGAGGGTTTTAATGATGAAACACTTCTTGAAGAGTACAATCGTCATTTTCCTGGGCCTTATCCTGATGGCGGGGCCGGTCATGGCCGGCAAGGCAGTCATGGGAACCGGGGGAAACAAGGGTACTCGGGTCCGTTCACTGCCCATGACCATTACCCAACCCGGGTTTTATTACCTGACCCGGAACCTTAACGGGACATTGACTATTGAAGCCGACGACGTGGTTCTAGACCTCATGGGATTTAAACTGTCCGGCGGAACCCAGCAGTACGGGATCTTCATGGAGGGCCGGAAAAATGTGACCATCCGGAACGGGTCTGTTTGCAATCACCCCGGTGCGGCCATCATCGAGAACAGCAGCATCGGCCAGGGGCACGTGATCCAGGATTTGAGGATGACCAATAACGGCCAGACATGGCGGTATCCCTCCATCCAGCTCAAGGGGAGCGGTCATGTGGTGGAGCGGTGCACCATCATCGATAATTACGGATCCGGAATCGAGGTGGAAAATGACAGCCGGGTCATGGGAAACCTGTTATATTCCAATGGATATAACCTGGGTGTCGTTTCGGACTTTTTCGGGATCCATGCCTCCGGTTCAGGCTGCCATATCATTGATAATGTGGTGATGGGCAGCATCGAAACCGGTATCGGAGTTTACAGCGGGGCAACCATCCGGAACAACGTGGTCAATGACAACCAGGAAACCGGGATCATGGTGGAGCTTGAAGCCGTTCTGATCGAAGAGAATGCGGTCATGAACAACAACCTGTCTGATGCTTTGACCTGCGAAGGAATTGAAGCATATCGGGACTGCACGGTCAGAAAAAACATGGCTGCGGACAATAAGCGGGCCAATATCCGGGTGAGAAGCAGTGACAACGTCATTATTAACAACCATGTCAAAGGCTCCACCGGGTACGGCATCGACTTTGATGTATCCGGAAGTTTCTACCAGGGCAATACCGCCACTCAAAATACCCTGGCAGACTTTAACAATACTGCCGGCCAGTATAGCGGAGGGAACAATGTCTCGTATTAAACCCTATATGATTCTTGTCGTTTGGGCCCTTGTATCTTCCCTGCTGATTCCGGTAACGGTGTTTTCAAACACCCGGTGGGTTCACCCGGCTAACCCGGGGAAAAAAATCAGCACCCTTCCCCATACCATCACCGAACCCGGACGCTACACAGTAAAGAGCAACCTGTCCTCAACCGGTGACGGTATCATTGTCCAGGCCGACAATGTGACCATCGATCTCATGGGCTATGCCATTACCGGACCAGGGGCAGTAGATTCTGCAGGTATCCGGATATCATCCGGTGTCGATTACCTGGTGGTTCAAAATGGCATGATCCGGCAGTTTTATGACGGAATGCTCAAAGTAGAGGATAGCGGGCAAGGATACCGCATTTCCGGACTGCATGTGCGTGATAACAGCAGATTCGGTATCTATTTAAAGGGCCAGGGACACCTTGTCACCGATTGCAACGCAGAAAATAACGGATCGTATGGCGTCTACCTGCGCGGAGCCGGCCAAGTCATACGCTGTACAATTTTAAGTAACGGTTCAGGCATCTACCACTCAGGGGACTATGGTGTAAGGATATGTGACAACACCGTATCCCGGAATTCACAAGGCGGGATTTATATCACCGACGGCGCCCTGGTCATGAACAATACGGTCTGCGACAACGGATACGTGGGCATTCGTTCCATTGGCAGCGGATGTATGATCATCCGGAACCTGGTGGAAACCAACAACTCATCTGAAAACACCTTCGATGGGGGAATCGTTGTCCAGGATGATTGCCTGGTCAGGGATAATTCTGTGTCCGAAAACGGATTGCGTAATATTCTCGTGAGAGGGGAAGGCAACTGTATTGAGTCTAATCATCTCACCGACTCACCAGGATATGGCCTTTATTTTGAAAGCAACGGCAATGTGTACACGGGAAACCGCGCCTCGGGAAACATGAGCGGCAGCTTTGGCAACACCGGAACCAATACCAATGGAGGGGGAAATGTATCGTTTTAATCAAAATCGAATATGTACCGCTATTCTCTGGGGGTTGCTCATTTTCGTCTGCCTGTTTGAAACAGGGCCTGCAGAAGGCGTCTATATGGTGAATACCGGACGACTTGGAACCCCGATCTCCAACCTGCCCTGTACGCTGACCCAACCCGGGCTGTACTATGTCACCTCAAACCTGGAGACGACGGGTTCGGGCATCTCTGTCCAGTCTCCCGGCGTGGTTATTGATCTAATGGGATTCACGTTGACAGGCAGCCAGGAATACGAACATGGAATTGTTTTTGAGACCGGTGCACACCGGGGTGAGGTCAGAAACGGCAGAATATGCCGCTTCAGAAAAGGCGTTATCAGTTCACCAAACATCAACGGCATCCGGCTCTTCAACCTTCAGATATCGGACAACCTTATCGGCATTGACCTGACCGGCACCGGCCATGTTATTGAGCAGTGCACCATCATGGATAACACGGGTCCCGGGATTTTTGTCTCCGGGGCTTCAAGCATTATTGAATGCGTGATCATCAACAATGTAGACATGGGGGTGATCGCTGATATCAGCCCCGGCCAGGGATATACGATCCAGGGAAACATTGTCTCCGGCAACCAGGGCAGGGGCGTGCATGTATATGAGAACAGCATGATCCAGGGCAATGTGGTTCAATGGAGTGATGAGTCTGGGATCGTTGCATCCGAATACTGCAAAATCACTGGAAATATCCTGTTCAGGAACAACCAGGATGTAGCGCCTGATCAGGCCGGGATCCTGGTATATGACCACAGTCTGATCAATCAAAACTGTCTTCACTGGAACCTGTATAATAGTATTCTTGCACCTGGTACCTACAGTGTCCTGGAATCCAACATGTTGACCGGCTCCCTGGTGGGAATCGTATTTTCAGGCAGCCACAATTTCTATAAAAACAACCGGGCCAGTAACTTTGCAAACTACTCCAATACCGGAGACGACACGGACGGCGGGGGCAATATCGGCTATTAATACAACGGGTAACACAACCCTTATATTTTCTCGCAACACACCACTAGGATTGCACTAGTTCATTTTTGCTGCATCAACATTTTCTTAACACAATCATCTTCATCATTAAATCCGTAACTAACCAAATTAACACAACAATTTGAGATAGACCTACTAGCATCACTCCGATTATTACACCATCAATAGACTGTAAACAACAGGGGGTAAACCAATGATGTCAGACATGGCTTCAGGAAATATAATGCAGGAATGGGCAAACTATGCAGTAGACACAAGCCAGCGTACAATTCTCTTCTGGGATGTGATGAGGAAACGCGGGAACAACTATCTGGATCATATCAAAGAGGGGCTACCGCCCGTACTCGTATTTGATTACGAAATCATCCTGGATGGCCGGGAGATGGAAAAACCTGTGAACTACGCACTGGCAAAGATTACACCGCCAGAGGGGGTGGTCATTGACAGCAAAAAACGGCCGGTGGTTGTCATCGATCCCAGGGCCGGGCATGGTCCTGGCATTGGCGGATCAAAGCGGGATTCTGAAATTGGTAAGGCATTTGATGATGGCCATCCCGTCTACTTTATCCTGTTTTTTTCCGATCCGGAACCTGGTCAGACCCTGGCGGATGTGGAAAAAACCGAGGCGCTGTTTATTCAAAAAGTTGGGGAGCTTCACCCTGATGTACCGGAACCCGCTGTCATTGGCAACTGCCAGGCAGGCTGGGCCGTTGCCATGCTGGGTGCGGATCGTCCGGATTTGACTGGGCCCATGGTGATAAATGGCTCCCCGCTTTCCTACTGGTCCGGTGTTGAGGGGGCCAATGTCATGCGTTATCGCGGGGGAATCACAGGAGGGGCATGGGTCGCTCTTTTTCTGAGTGACCTGGGCGGCGGCATTTTTGACGGTGCCCATCTGGTATCAAACTTTGAAGATCTCAATCCGGCCAACACGCTGTGGAACAAGCAGTATAATCTATACGATAAAATCGATACCGAAGAAAAGCGTTTCCTGGATTTCGAAAAATGGTGGGGCGGCTTTTTCACCATGACGGATGAAGAGATGTCATTTATCGTGGAAAACCTGTTCATTGGGGACAAGCTCGAAAAAGGTGATGTCACCCTGGATGACCAGCGAACCCTGTCACTGAAAAACCTGGAAGATCCCATGGTGGTTTTCGCTTCCAAAGGTGACAATATTACACCTCCGCAACAGGCCCTGAACTGGATTGCCAATGTCTACGGAACCGTGGATGAAATCAAACGCCATAAGCAGGTGATTGTTTACAGGGTTCATGAAAAAGTCGGGCATCTTGGCATTTTTGTGTCTGCCTCGGTTGCCAACAAAGAGCACCAGGAGATTATCTGTGGCCTGGATATGTTGGAATTTCTCCAGCCCGGGCTCTATGAAATGGTGATCGAGGAAAAGGAAGGCGTTGCAGGGATCACAGACTATAACGTGTCTTACCAGGAGCGGGATATTTCCGATATCCTGGCAATGGATGACGGCCAGGAAGATGAGCGGGGTTTTGATACCCTTGCCCGGATATCTGAAATGAATGTCAACGCCTACAAGACCTTTGTTCGGCCCTGGATGAAAATGATGGTGAACGAGAATACTGCCGAGATGATACGCCAGCTGCACCCGCTGAGGGTTCAGCGGTATTTTTTCTCAGATCTCAATCCCATGATGTGGCCGCTAAAGCCCATGGCTGAGTATGTCAGGCAAAACCGCAGACCCCTTGAGGGAGAAAACCGGTTCAAAACCTTTGAGAAAAAGATGAGTACCAATATCAGTGATTCCCTGGAATCGTATCGGGAATACCGGGATTCACGCCAGGAACGAATTTTTTACATCCTGTATGACAATCCCTATGTCCGATCCATGTTCAAATCCGGGACAACCTCCGGGAATGGAGAAGCAGTCACTCCAGAACCGGCAGAAGATGTAGAAGCCGCCATCAAGCAGGATACTGCGTTGTGGAT
>QZLA01000065.1 GCA_004796375.1 Desulfobacteraceae bacterium | reverse complement strand
TCGGACGAACCCGTGAATATCATCAACATGAACCGCCTGGAGATGAAACGCAAAAACATCCGCAGCAAACTTCAGATGGTCTTTCAGGACCCGACGACCTCAATGAATCCGAGGATGATCGTAAAAAATATCATTGCCGAGCCGATCAAGGAATCTGAAAAACTCAACAGCCGGCAGATGGAGGATAAAATTAAGGGGCTTCTCAGGATGGTGGGGCTCAGCGACTATCATCTTTTGAGGTATCCCCATGAGTTTTCCGGTGGTCAGCGTCAGCGCCTGGCTGTGGCCCGTGCCATTGCCAGCAACCCCGAATTCCTGGTTCTTGATGAACCCACCTCAGCGCTGGATGTATCGGTTCAGGCACAGATCCTGAACCTGCTCAAGCGCCTGCAGCAGGAACTTGAGATGACCTACCTGTTCGTCACCCACCACCTGTACGTGGTAAAATACATCAGCACACGGCTGGCAGTCATGTATCTGGGAAAAATTGCCGAAATCGCTCATACAGAAGACCTGTTTGATGCCCCCATGCACCCCTATACCTTTGCCCTGCTGTCTGCCATCCCCGATGCGGATGTGGAGAGTACCCCGAACCGGATTATCCTTGAAGGCGACGTTCCAAGCCCGATCAATCCACCCAGCGGATGCAGGTTCCACCCCAGGTGCCCCTTTGCCATCGAGCAATGCGCAAATGAGGAACCCGTGCTGGAAGATGTCGGGAACGGTCACAAAGTGGCCTGCCACCGCAAATTTGATATTGAACAGCTGATTCATGACAAGTATGGAATAAAACACCGGGCCGGATAAACCGGTGGATGCCTCAAATTGTGATAATTTTGCAAGCTGCCTAAAAAAGACCGATTCATAATTGATTGTCGTTCTCTTTTATGTCATTAATGTGCCAAGGAGGAGCCATATATGATTCTAGAGGAGAGTTGCCCCGAAAAGGTTCTGACAGCGGAAGAAAGCGTTAAAAAAATCAAAAACGGCAGCCGCGTATTCGTCGGAACCGGTTGTGGAGAACCCCAAACGCTCATCAGGGCCATGGTAGAGGACAAATCCATCCAGGATGTGATCATCTACCAGATGCTGTCATCCACATTTTCAAAATATATCCATGACGACAGTTTCAATGCCCGATTTTCGATCAAGCTCTTTTTTATCAGCGTAAGCATGCGTCAATCCGCATTTGAAGGAAAGATCGATTACCTGCCGGTCTACCTGTCCCAGATTCCTGAGATTTTCTCATCCCAGGAAATCGGCCTGGATGTGGCCCTGGTTCAGGTCAGTCCGCCTGATGAATACGGCTACTGCAGCCTTGGAATCTCCGTTGATATCACGCTGGCAGGCCTCCAGAATGCCAGTACCGTCATTGCCCAGGTCAATCCCCAGATGCCCCGGACATGGGGGGACAGTTTTGTTCATGTGGATGATATCGACTTTCTGGTCCCCTGCGAGGAACACCTGGTAGAATCCCTGCCTACGGTGAAAAACAAGCGAATCATTGACCGGATCGGCCACTATGTCCATCAACTCGTGGATGACGGTGCCACCATCCAGATCGGTTTCGGCCATCTGCCCGATGCCGTGGTCAGCCACCTGGCTGACAAAAAGGATTTAGGGGTACACACCCAGGTGATCACCGAAGGCCTGCTGCCGCTCCTGAAAAACAAGGTGATCAACAACCGGAAGAAAAACTATCTTCCCGGACGGGTCGTCGCCTCTTTATGCATGGGATCCAGAGCACTCTATGATTTTGTGGACAATAACCCCATGTTCTATTTCAGATCCAGCGAATTTGTCAACGATCCCAATGTCATCGCTAAAAATGATCATTTCATCTCCATCAGTTCTGCCCTTGAAGTGGATCTCACCGGCCAGATCTGTACAGACTCCAAAGGATACCTCTTCTATTCCGGCATCGGAGACCAGGTGGATTTCATCCGGGGCAGCTCCATGTCCAAAGGCGGCTTCTCCATCATTATTATCCCCTCCACGGCCCAGGATGGAAAAGTCTCCCGCATTGTCCCGCACCTCAGCGAAGGTGCGGGCGTGGCCACGACCCGCGGTGATATCGATATTATTGTCACCGAATACGGGATTGCGGAAATGCGCCGTAAAAGCATCTACCAGAGAGTCATTGAACTGGCTCAGATCGCGCACCCAAAATTCAGGCAGGAGCTGATCGATGAAGCCAAAAAGATGCGCTATATTTTTCCGGACCAGGTGCCTCCCTCCAGCCAGGACCTGCTCTTTATTGAAAACTACCAGTATTCCCTCACCCTGCCCAATGGCAAACGGGTAGAGTTCAGGCCGCTTCTTCCCTCGGATGAATTTGAGTCCAGGAACTTCTACTACTCCCTGCAGGAGGCCTCGATCTACTACCGGTTCTTTAACAAGCGCAAGGTGTTTTCACGGGATATGCTCCAGCGCCAGTGGGCGGATGTGGATTACAGAAGGAACATGACGGTCATCGGCCTGATGCAGATCGGCAAACGCAAACAGATCGTGGCCATCGGATCCTATGCAGAGGCCAATGATGAAGTGGCTGAAGTGGCATTCCTGGTCAAAGAATCATTGCACGGCATGGGTATCGGTTCATATCTTCTGGATATCCTTGAAACCATTGCCCGGGAAAACAAGTACACCATGTTTATTGCCACGGTTCTGGCAGAAAACCGAAAAATGATCAAGGTATTCCAAAAGAAATACCCTGACGCCAAATTCATCCGAAGCGGAAGCGGAGAGGTTGAAGTGGAGATGCCCTTTCCCGAAAGACAGCCCGATTAGATGTTCTTGGATCCCAGTTCGGGAAAATCCCAGTAAAAATATTCTGCCGCAACGGTTTCAGGATCTGCCACAGGATCGTCCAGGCGATTCTCCTCGCTTTCACGCAGATCGATCCTGCGAATCTTGCCGCTCATGGTCTTCGGCACATCAGGAACAAACTCAATGATCCTTGGGATTTTGAATTTCGGAAGGATATGCATGGTATGCTTGAACAGCTCACAGGCCAGGTCCCGTGATCCGGTGTAGGATGGGTGCAGGATCACGTATGCCTTGACCAGTTGATGCCGCTTGGGATCGGGCGCGCCCACCACTGCCGCTTCAGCCACGGCCGGATGTTCACCTAAGGCGCTTTCAACCTCAAACGGGCCGATCCGGTAATCCGATGATTTAATCACGTCATCTGCCCGCCCTTCAAACCACCAGTACCCTTCCTCATCAAAAGAGGCCCGATCTCCGGTGTAGTAGAAATGGTCCACAAATACCGCATGCATTTTCTCAGGATCGCCCATGTATTCGTTAAATAATCCTGCCGGACGCCAGCGGTCCAGTTTTACCACGATGTGACCGGTCTGGCCCGGTGTGTTGATCAGGTTCCCCATGGGATCGGCCAGGGCAACATCGTACATGCCCATGGGTACACCCATGGATCCTTTTTTCATTTGATGAATCATCCAGGGCGGATTACCGATCATGGCTGTGGTTTCTGTCTGCCCGTAATAATCCCGGATCTGATGACCGGTAAAACGTTCCCACGTCTCGATGACATGACTCCCCAAAGGCTCGCCGGCACTCAACGACTGCCTCAGGCGGGACAGATCAAAATTCTCCGGATCTACATCCACAAACATGCGCCAGGCCGTGGGGGACGCACACAGGGAGGTCACCTGGTTCTGTTCCACAGCATACAAATAGCGCTCTGCATCCAGTTTATCAAACGTAAAGCCCGTTACTGCCGCCCCCACATTGAATACCGAGAAAAAACTGGACCATGACCACTTGGCCCATCCGGGCGCAGACAGGTTGCTGTGAATATCTTCCGGAAGCAGCCCGACCATCAGGGTGGTGGACAGATGCCCCAGCGGATATGAAATTGCGGTATGCCCGACCCGTTTGGGAAGCCCAGTGGTGCCTGATGTAAAAAAGCAGAACAGAAAATCTTCAGGACCTGTCTGTACACCTTGTGCCTGGACGTCCTGGGTTTCAATGTCCTCTATACTTGCCCACCCCTCCTTATGGCCCAGGACAATCTTGATTTTCGGCTCAAATGAAATATTTTCCAGTGCCTCGTCTATAATCAACGCAGATGCCTCATTTGCAATAATCGCTTTGGGCGGATAAATTTCAAACCGGAACTGCAACGCCCTGACCGTCATGGAGATCGCCGTGGGGATCGTCACAATCCCTCCCTTGATGCAGGCCAGGCTTGCAAACCAGGTTTGGGGGACCAAAGGGGTCATCAGATAGAGATTATCCCCTTTTTCCATACCTGCGGCATTCAGGTAATTCAGCAGTTGATTACTGGTTTGTGACATCTCCCGGTAGGTATAGGACTGTTTGGCTGAGCCGTCCAGGTCCTGCCAGATCAATGCGGTTTTATCCGGGTGACTGTTTACATGCAGATCTTCAAACACCTGGGTGGCCCAGTTGAAATGCAACGGCATCTCCATTGAATTTAACCGGTCAAACAGTGCCTGAACCTCCTTGGGTTTCTTATCATCGTTTTCCATCCGGTTGATTTCAATGATCTGTCTGAAGAACTCCTGCATACCTGATCACTCCTTTTTTTTTGTGGGATTGACATTCTGGGCTCCGGGTCGATTAATATGGATTAATTAGATAACATCTACGGGTTTGTCAAAGATTTTTTTTTTCGTTTCTGCTATAGTGCTTTTTTTATTTTACATATGGATCCCATGGACAAATCGCAGCCCACATTGATTATGGCCCCGCTTCAGGGGTATACGGACCGAACATTCAGGCAGGTACACAGCCGCCATTTCTCAGGCATTGATCTTGCTGTCGCCCCCTTTATCTCCACCATGAGCCAACACCGCCTTAAACCCTCAAGGCTTAAAGATATCCTCCCGGAATTCAACAGGGACCTCAAGATCATTCCCCAGATTTTAAGCAACAATGCACAGGATTTTATTTTCCTGGCCAACACCCTGTATGACTTGGGTCATACGGAAATCAACTGGAACCTGGGATGTCCTCACTCAAAAATTGCCAAAAAGAAAAGGGGGTCAGGCCTGCTTCCATTTCCCGAAGAGATTGATGCACTTCTCAAAGAGATCATTCCCAACATCAACAATCGATTGTCTGTCAAAGTCCGGCTGGGCCGAAAGGACAACCGGGAAATTTTCAATCTCCTGCCGATATTCAACCACTACCCGTTGAGTGAAATCATTGTACATCCCCGTACCGGCACACAGATGTATACCGGCATGGCCGATCAGGACACATTCGGCCGGATTCTTGAGAACACCGAACACCGGTTGGTATATAACGGTGATATTGTCAACCGGAACACCTTTGAGCTTACCCGGCATAAATTTCCGCGCATCAACCACTTCATGATCGGCCGCGGACTGATCGCCGACCCTTTCCTAGGAGAGGATATCAAACAGATCACAAGCCAGGAGTCACGCATATTGAGGTTTAAGGATTTCCAGGCACGCCTGTTTAACGAGTACAGTGAGCTGTTCAGCGGTCCGGGTCACCTGATCGGCAGGATGAAGGGATTCTGGACCTTTTTCGGGTCCTCCTTTAAAGGGGACAGCGAGATCCATACGCGAAAGGCGTTAAAAAAAATTTTCAAATCATCCTCCCTTGAGCAATACACCGACAGTGTCGATCACTTTTTCGACCAGGATATCCTGTGGCAGGGAACGCCAGCCTGACACCACGACAAGCGATCAACTGCTTTCCAGGCAGATCGCCTTGACATGCTTCAGATACAGGTCCATGCCCCGCATGAAAATATCATTATGGTTTGCACCGTCGATCTGCAGCAAATTCTTTTTCGGGCCCGGGCTGGCATCAAAAAGCGCCTGGCCGTCTGAAAACGGGATAATGTGATCAAATTCGGCATGAATGACCAACACCGGCCCCTGGTATCTTGCAATTTTTTCAAGATTACCAAAACCGCTGCGCTCATCAAACCCAACCGCTTCCGGATCAATCCCAAGCTTACTCAGCAGCGCACCGGCATAGGCAAACCCGCTTTCCACGATTAAAGCAGCGACATCGTCGGAACGTCGGGAAGCAAGCTCAATGGCGGAGGCGCTTCCAAGAGATCGGCCCATGACGACTATCGGCCCTGCGTATCCGTTCTGTATCATCCACTGGGACAAGAAATCCAGGATATGATGACAGTCGGCCATCATTGCAGAAACACAGGGCACTCCCGTGGACTGCCCGTACCCCCGGTAATCCGCGACAAACAGGTTGACCCCCATGGCTGTAAACACAGGTCCCAGATCATCATAATCCGATACGATCTCGCCATTCCCGTGAAAGAACAGGATAACCGGCGCACGCCTGGCCTGTTCCGGGTTCTTCAGGTGATGGAATGATGTACCGATCAGCACATTTTCCGCAACAGGGATCATGACGTCTGCTCGGTTTTCATCCCCCGGGCGCATCGGATAGTCCCCACGGGGATGAAACACCCTGGCGGTCACCAGGGGATGATCAAGCTGATGATAGGGATTCTCATTGGATTCATTCATTTACCCGGTCCTGTTGGTTGGTTATCTGTTGATGGTATCAAAGGATGCTCCCTTCCTCTCAAAAAAACAAGGCCAAAATTGATCACACATATGACGATCCCTGCTGTCATGGTTCGCCTGAAACTGATCATGAATGCAGGAATCATCTGTGACGTCAGGTTTTCAACTCCAGCACCCAAGGTGAGAGAGGAAAATGAACTGGTGAATATCAAGCCGGCCAATGATACGCCCACCACCATCCCCAGGTTCCTGGAAGTGGCAACCGCCCCGGAAGCAATGCCCCGCCGGTGGATTGGCACCGCATTCATGGCTGCGGTATTGTTGGGTGAAATAAACATGGCCGTTCCCAGGCCGGCCAGGGACAGTCTCCAGATGATGGACCACGGGGCCATATCCTCCCCCAGGCCGAGCAGCATGACCAGGGCCAGGGTGACCACCGCTGTACCGGATGCACATAGAAACCTGGAGCCCACCCGGTCATACAGGGCTCCGGCAGCCGGGCTGATCACCAAAAGAAACATGAACGGGGTGGTCATGATCATCCCTGTGGCCGAAGGAGAGTATCCGCAGGCATGGACCAGGAAAAACGGCATGATGAAAATAATGATAAACAACGCACAAAACAGGAGGGATGAGTTAATGACGGGAAGGGTGAACAATCGGATTTTAAAAAGCTTGGGATCAAACAGGGGATAATCTTCCCGGATTTCAGTCATGACGAATCCGGTAAACGCCGCACAACAGATCAGAAACATCATCAGGGAATTCAACGACATCACCCCCCAGCGATCAAGGTGTGACAATCCCAAAATCAAGCTGACCAGACCGATGATCAAGCACAGGCCGCCTTTAATATCCAACGGCTCTCCAGATCCCTGGTCCGCAGAAGTATCCTTTAAGAGCAAAATTCCCGATAAAGTGGCACATATCCCGATGGGCAGGTTGATGTAAAAGATGGTCCGCCATGAAAACAGGTCCAGAAGCACGCCTCCGGCCAAAGGACCTGCGGTCAACCCACCCGCCACAACAGCTCCCACCATCCCGATCGCCCGTCCCCGCTCTTTGGGCGGAAACGCGTCAACAATCAGGGCGGGTGAACAGGCCATCAGCATGGATGCACCAAAGCCCTGGATACCTCTTGAGAGGATCAGGAACCAGGGCACCTGTGCCAGGCTGCACAGCAGAGAGCCAAAGGTGAATATTCCAAACCCGGTGCAGTAAACCTTCCGTCTCCCCGTGATATCACTCAGGCGGCCGAATAGCAGCAGGAATGACGAGACGGTCAGCAGGTAAATGATCACCACCCATTGGATTTTTTGTACATGGGTTTTCAGGTCCGTCATGATATAGGGCAGAGCCACATTCACAATACTTGAGTCCAGCGTAGACATGAATATGGACGTGGCCACCAGTAGAAACACCCTGTTTTTTATAAGGAAAATACTATTCACGGTCCAAGATCACCTTTTTCTTTATGGTCCCAGAAGACTATGATATATAGTGATGTTTGGCAAGCAAAAAACCCATAGAGAAAGGATGTTCATGGCCAGAGAAAATGATGTGGTTCTGATTAAAATGGAGGATTCGCCCCTCTCTTTTGCCAGAGTTGAAAAAATTACCCCGGACACCAAAAAAGACTGGTACCATATCAAGCTGCTGTTGCTTCAGCTTCCTCTTCAAACGGTCAACTGGATACTCAAAGAGGACTATATCAACGGGGAGGAGTTTCACATGGGCGGGAAGCCCATGATACTCGAGCCGGTGGTCTGCCCTGAGGAAACCCAGGATCTTCTGCCCTCAGACCCGAATCCCGAAGAACACCCCCCGCAAAAAGAGAATGGCAACCTGGTATCCTTTGCCGAATTCAAGAAGACACGAAACCCCTGATGCCAGGATCTGCCGGTACCGTCATATCCGCATCCAGGCGGACAGATATTCCCGCCTTTTATATGGATTGGTTCTTTGAGCGGATCGATGCCGGCGTATTTGATGTTGTCAACCCGGTCAACCGGCAGACGAGGACCATATCCAGCCGCCCCGAGGATATTCACACCATTGTTTTCTGGTCAAAGAATTTTGCACCGTTTATCGACATGAATGCCGACCTGAACCTGGAAAGAATGGGATATGAGCTGTATCTCAATTTTACTATAAACTCTGACAACCCGGACCTTGAACCCCTTATCCCGGGGCTGGATCACCGGTTGATTCAACTGGAACGCCTGTGCAGCACGTTGGGGCCTGATCGGATTGCCTGGCGGTTTGACCCTATCTGCTTCTATCACATGGGAGATCATATCATCAGAAACAATCTTGACGATTTCGCAACCATCGCCGGGTGTGCAGGAGTGCTTGGTGTAAAAAAGTGTGTGATCAGCTTTGTGGATATCTATCAAAAAATCAAGAAAAGGCAACAGGCAAGAAGCAAACAAGGAGAACCATTTCCTGAATTTATCGATCCCGGAGACGGGTTGAAAACCGAAACGGTCAACCAAATGATGGACACACTTTCCATACATGATATCTCCCTTTTTTTATGTTGCGAAAATGACTTTTACCAGCACCTTTCCGGCAGAAATGTGCTGGGAGCGCCGCTTGTCCGGGAAAATGCCTGCATAGACGGTCGACTTTTTAAAGGGCTGTCTGGCGGTGCACCGGATACCCGCAGGGATTATGGCCAGCGGTCAACCCATGGTTGCCGATGCACCCGATCGGTGGACATTGGATCCTATGATATCCACCCCTGCAGCCACAATTGCTTTTTCTGTTACGCCAACCCCGCAATGGACACGCGAGCGTCATGCAGCAGCTCAAAAGGCTGGGTAAAATGAATATCGGATCACTGCACATAAAGGGTCACACTTTCCTTGCCCCCCTTGCCGGGATTACCAATCTGCCCTTCAGGTTGATGGTTAAATCCTGCGGATGCTCGGTGGTTTGCTCTGAAATGATCAGCGCCAGGGGTATGTTCTACAACCAGGCAAAAACCATGAAGCTATTGGCCACAGATCCGTTGGAGCGCCCGTTGAGTGTGCAGCTGTTCGGGGCGGACACCCCATCCATCACCCGGGCGGCCAAAATGATTGAGGAGATGCAGATTGCTGACATGATCGATATCAATTTCGGGTGCAGTGTCCGCAAAGTGGTGAAAACCGGTGCCGGTGTCGCCCTGATGAAAACCCCGGGTGTGGCCGAGCACATGCTTAAGGGCCTCAGGGATACGGTCAGCCTGCCGTTGAGCATCAAGATAAGATCGGGTTGGGATGCCACGGGCAATCAGGCATTTGAGATTGCACACATCGCACAAAATGCGGGCATTGATGCCATCGCGTTTCATCCAAGAACCGCTACCCAGGGGTTTGGGGGCAAAGCGGACTGGTCACTGATCAGGAAGCTCAAGCAGATCTGCGATATTCCGGTCATCGGCAACGGGGATATCAAATCACCGGAAGATGCATTCCACATGATCGAGCAGACCCATTGTGATGCCGTGATGGTAGGCAGGGCATCACTGAGCAACCCTTTTCTTCCGAGTCAGATCGACCAGCTCATCAACGCCGGAACATATACCTCACCAGACACGGATGATATCTTTCAAAAGATGATTGAACTGACCCAGGCTTATGTGAGCCACTTTGGAGAACAGGTCGGCTGCAAAATGCTCAGGGGCCGGCTGTCATGGTTTGTCAGGGGATGGCCCAACTCAAGCCTCTTCAGAAAACGCCTGTCACAGATCAGATCCAAACATGAAACCCTGTCGTTAATTCAATCTTTCAAAGCAGATCTGCACGGATAGTACGATCTTCAAATCTTCGTCGAATAACCTTGCATTTAAAGGGCTAAGTGTGTTAAAATCAGGTTAAAACATCCGGCCATGACTGGTAACATTATTTTAGCCTGCAGGCCACCAACCAACTGAAAATAAAGAATAAAGCCATTCATTGTGTAAGGCACGGGCAACTTCGCAAAAAACACTTGACAAACGATTAAAAAAAAAATAATTACTTGGCAACTTTTGGATTTTACTTACAATTTTTATTTTAATTTTAAGTATCACGCAAATTCTGTGAAATCAGTTTATTATGACGCGATGTGACACAAATGCCTTAAATGCCATCATGAAACAATCGGTTTTAATCCCCAGCAAGGAGATTCTTACAAAATGAACGATTTTTTACAAAACTTACGTAACGGACAGGCTGAAAAGCAGCGCACAGCGAAAACACGAAAAAACTACGACAACTCCTATCATTACAATACACCCCGTTACCAATCCTATGTAGGCTATCAGTCACAACAGCGCCCGCAACAGAGCACCAAGCGGCCCCCAGCCGGCCAGCCCGGCACCAGCCAGCCGTATCCTGCCGAAGAGACCACCATGGATATTCTGGCAGAGGCCATTGAAAACCTTGGCCTGCACGTTGAAACCCTGGCCAAAAACCAGGAATTTCTGATCAATGCCCAGGACCGGACGGCAGACATACTGGAAAGACAGGCGGTTGCCATTGAGGAGATCGTCAGGTGTCTTCATTCTTTCAAGGACACACCATTCTCATCCAGTACACCCATCAAAGAGTCCATCGGCCAATTG
>QZLA01000013.1 GCA_004796375.1 Desulfobacteraceae bacterium | reverse complement strand
AGATAATGCTATATTGTACTCTAATCTTGAAGAAAAAGTGCAAGAAAGGACTGCAGAACTCAGAACAATGAACACCCAGTTGAAAGATGAAATCACAGTCAGGCAGCAGGCACAGGCCAACCTTGAAAAAGCTAATCAGGAATTAAAATTGCTGGCAAATATCGACGGATTGACTCAAATTGCAAACAGACGGCTGTTTGATGAGTTCATCTCCAATGAATGGCAAAGATCATTAAGGGAGAAAACACACCTTTCAGTCATTTTGTGTGATATCGACTATTTTAAACGATATAACGACACACATGGACATCAGGCCGGCGATGATTGTCTCCGGGAGGTTGCACAGGCAATTAAACGAGCTGTAAAACGGCCGTCGGATCTAGGCGCAAGATACGGCGGGGAAGAATTTGTGGTTGCACTTTCCAATACTGAGAGTTCAGGTGCGTTGCATGTTGCAAACAATATTCAGAAAAACATTGAAAAACTCAAAATCAAACATTCGGCATCCGATGTAAAAGAATATGTCTCCATGAGTATTGGCGTATCTACAGTCATTCCAACAGGATCTTCAAATTTTGAAAATCTCATCGAGGCAGCAGATTCAGCTCTCTATGAGGCCAAGAAAAAAGGACGAAACCAGATTGTTATCTTTAAAGATAAGATAATGCCATCATAGTTAGTAATTTCAGCGCGCACAGCAATGGTATTTTCTGCTGCTGCCCCAGGTTTCAAATCGGTTCGGCTTATCTTGGGTTTGCGGTTTGTGAGCACATTTCAGGGCAAAATTCACCCTCAAAAAAATTCAGACACTGTAAAATCAATAGGTTAGCGCCGTCGTGGTTGATTTTGAGCTCAAATCATGTAGGCACACGAATTTGAGATTAAGACTTGACTTGATAATATTTATACGATATCAAGGTAAGCATGTATTTGAGAACAACATCACGCAAGAACAAGGACGGGTCAGTGGTCGAGTATTACCAGCTGGCCCACAATGAGCGACACCCTGAGACCCGTAAGCCGGTGGCCCGGATCATTCACAATTTCGGACGGGCCGATAAAGTTGACAGGGATCAGTTGGTAAGGCTCTGCCGTTCCATCGGTCGCGTTTGCGGATTGGAGTTCACAGACCCCGTAGCCGACTCAGAGGCCATTGCATCGGAAACAGGCACTTTTGACGATTTCAAAATCGAGAAGACCCTGGCCTACGGGTGTCCAATGATTATCGAGACCCTATGGGAACGGCTCGGCATTAAGAAAGCGTTGACCAGTATCTCGCAATCCAAGGGAATAAGAATCCCCTATGAGAGAGCTCTTCTGGCAATGACAGCCAACCGGTTGTGTGAGCCTGAGTCCAAGCTCGGGGTCTGGGATCGATGGATTGACAAAGTGTTCCTGCCCTCCTGCCAGGGGCTCAAACTCAGGCATATGTATGAAGCCATGGATCTGCTTCACGAGAATGCCGCAGAGGTTGAAGAGGCGGTCTTCTATCATGTATCAGACCTGTTCAACCTTGAGGTTGACCTCATCTTTTACGACACGACAACGGCCTCATTTCATATTGATCAGGAGGATGATGGGCGGCATGAGAACGCAACCATTCGCAAGTTCGGCCATGCCAAAGAGGGCAACTGGGCACCACAGGTCGTGGTGGCACTTGCTGTCACCCGGGAAGGGATACCGGTCCGGTCATGGGTCTTCCCGGGGAATACGGCTGATGTCAGCACAGTGGAAACCATCCGGGCGGATCTTCGGGGATGGAAACTGGGGCGCGCATTGTTTGTTGCCGACTCGGGCATGAACTCTGAGGATAACCGGGCAGAACTGGCCCGGGCCTGCGGGAAATATCTTCTGGCATGCCGGATGTCCAGCGTTGCGCAGATCAAACGGGAGGTGTTGGCCAAACGGGGCCGGTATACCACCTTCAGGGACAATCTCCAGGCCAAAGAGATCATTGTGGGTGATGGAGAACGACGCAAGCGGTATATCCTCTGCTATAATCCCAAAGAAGCCAGGCGGCAGCAGGAGCACCGCAAGATGGTTGTCTCACTCCTTGAGGAGGAACTGGAAAGGCACCCGGATAGAAACGCCTCAGCCCAATGGGCCATTGAGCTTCTGGCCTCCCGCCGATTCAAACGCTATCTGAGCGTTACAAAAGGGAACAAAATCCGGATCAACCGCGGAAGCATCAAGGAAGCGGCAAGGTACGACGGTAAATGGGTCCTTGAGACCAACGATGATACCATCAGTCTGGAAGACGCCGCTCTCGGCTACAAGGGTTTGATGGTCATTGAGCGCTGCTTCAGATCCATGAAGCGTACCCAGATCAAAATGACCCCGATGTATCACTGGGCCACAAGACGGATCGAAAGTCACGTGAAAATATGCGTGCTGGCTCTGCTCATTGAACGTGCTGCCGAACTGGAATGCGGCAAGCCCTGGCATCAGATCAGGCGTGCCCTGGAGGGCTTGCAAGTTACAAAACTTTTTAATTTAAATTATCGTGTGCTTATGCGGAATGAGCTGAACAGAAAAACATCTAATGTTCTAAAATCATTAAAAATTACTCCTCCGAAGAGGGTGATATCCCTCGAAAAAACCACCTGAAAACAGCCTAAATTTGTAGACACACGCCGAATCGCGTTCAGTCGCGCATAGGTCCTACTGTCAATAGTCTTGGTCGATTTATGGAATTACAAACCGCAAACGCAAGTCAATGATCCGAAGGACATACCCGGTGTCCTCGAGGGAGGGAACCATGATCACAAATTCATCTCCGCCGAACCGGGCGACCACATCGGTCCGTCTCATAGT
>QZLA01000157.1 GCA_004796375.1 Desulfobacteraceae bacterium | reverse complement strand
TATTTGTCAAATTTCATATTTCGTTTCTTTGTTTAAAATGATTTTAGGTTGGGTCACGTCATCGATCAGATGAAGGATGGAGCGGTACGGGATACCGCCATGAAGGGCCAGGCCGATCTCACAGGTTTTGCTCGTGGAATACCCGGCCTCACAGGTGCACACATGGTCGGCCAGGTCAGAAAGGGCGGATCGGTTCAGTTCGGGCACGTTGAACCCTTTGTCACCGGCAAATCCGCAGCAGAAGATCTCTTGGGGCCATACCACCTGGGTGGCGCATGCACGGGCCAGTTCCAGGAGACGCGTTTCAAGACCCATCTTCCGGGTACTGCAGGTGGGATGGATGGCAATGCGGATATCCTTTGGCGTAAACACCAGCCGGTCCATAAGAAACCTCAGGACAAATTCCACGGGTTCAAAAACGGACAGGCGGCTGTCAAGGTTCTCTTTGATTCTAAGCAAGCAGGGGCTGGTATCGCAAAGCAGGGGTATGGTTCCGTTGTCCGTGGCTGAACAAAGGGCCTTTGACAGCTCCTCACCTTTCTGGTCTGCCGTATCCAGAAATCCTTTGCTTTCAAACGCCTGGCCGCAGCAGAGCCGGTCAAGCCCTTTGGGGTAGATGATCTCATACCCCGCTTTTCTCAGCACCGATGCCGTTACAGCCGGCAGGGCGTCATGTCCTGAATCTTCAATGCCAGGGCCGCCCATGGCACGGCTTGCACAGCTTGGAAAATAGACTACCCGAAGAGAATTGGCCGGATCCACGGGTTGGGGGCGTACCGGGGCCCCGCCCCCGGGCATTTCCCTGTTCCATTCCGGCAGGCGCTTCATTGGCACCTTTGATGTCAGGCCCGTCAACTGTGCCATCCTTCGGGTGCCGACCACTCGATGGATGCTGTCCACGGCATTGAGCGTATGCCGGACGGTTCGGGTCACGGCGTCAAAATGGTCTGCTGCCATATCGGCCATCTTCTTTGCAAGGGGGCCATGGGCCTCACGGCGCAGGGCCTTGACCATCTTGCCGGTATCAATGCCCACCGGGCACCGGGTGGAACACAGGCCATCGGCTGCGCAGGTATCGATTCCGGGGTACTGATAGGTCCGGGCAAATGGTTTTAAGGACCGGGTATTGCCGGCGTCCAGCCGCCGTGAAATTTCCCGGCGGCCGGCAATCCGCTGTCTGGGGGTAAAGCTGAGATCTTTGGAGGGGCACACCGGTTCACAGAACCCGCACTCGATGCACGTGTCGGCAATCTCATGGGCCGGGGGCATGGATTTCAGATGCCGGATGTGGGCTTCAGGGTCCGGATTGAGTATCACGCCGGGATTGAGAAGATGATCCGGGTCAAATATATCCTTGATCTGCCGCATCAGGGAGACCGCCTTTGCCCCCCACTCCTTTTCCACGAACGGCGCCATATTGCGTCCGGTGCCGTGCTCGGCTTTCAATGAGCCGTCATACCGGTCGACGACCATTTCCACCACATCATCCAGGAACCGGCGGTACCGTTCCACCTCGGACGGATGGGAAAAGTCCTGGGTAAACACAAAATGCAGATTGCCTTCAAAAGCATGCCCGAAAATGATCGCTTCGGTGTAATCATATTTCTTGAACAGGTCCTGAAGCTCCAGGGTTGCATCCGCAAGGTGCTCCAGCGGAAACGCCACATCTTCAATGATTACCGTGGTACCGCTTTGCCGCACCGCGCCCACTGCCGGGAACAGCCCTTTGCGGATATTCCACAGGGCCTGGCACTCTGCCGGTTCCGTGGAAAAAGTCACTGGTCTGACCGTATTGAAATCCGTTAATGCTTCAGACACCTCACTGATCTGCCGGGTCAGGGTTTCAGGATCATGGGCCCGCGTTTCCACCAGAAGAGCCGTCGCAGAAGGGTCCAGATCCTTTAAAAAGGAGGGCATGCCGGGTTTGTCATCCACGGATGACAGGCTGGCGCGATCCATAATTTCAGCGGCAGCCACAGGGCAATCACGCAGGATCGGAACCGCCCTGCAGGCGTCGGCCATATGTTCAAACAACACCAGGGCGGTTGCCTTGTGCCGGTGTTCATCAACGGTTTTGAGTACCGCATTGGATATAAAGGCCAGGGTGCCTTCGGAACCGATCATGAGATGGGCCATGATGTCCATGGGATCTTCAAAATCGACCAGGGCGTTGAGGCTGTACCCTGTAGTGTTCTTGATCTTGAATTTATGCCGGATCCGGTCTGCCAAAGCGGTGTCTGCCAGGACGGTTTCCCGCAGGTTTGCCAGTTGATTTAAAAGCCCGCCATGGGTGTGTTGAAATGAACTGACGCTTAAATCATCTCCGGTATCCACGATGGTACCGTCCACAAGGACCAGTCGGATACTTTCCAATGTCTGGTATGAATTTTGTGACACCCCGCAGCACATGCCGCTGGCATTGTTGGCCAGGATGCCCCCGATCTTGGCCGAGTCTATGGATGCGGGATCCGGCCCGATTTTACGGTCAAACCGGGCCAGCCGGCGATTGACATTACCGCCGATGAGCCCGGGTTCAAGCCGTATGCGCTGCGCATTGTCATAGATGCGGAAATGATCCCAGCCTCTCCCCAACCGGACCAGGATCGAATCGGTGACCGACTGGCCGGACAGGCTGGTGCCGGCTGCTCTGAAAGTAACAGGAAGATTACGTTTTCTTGCTTCCCTGAGTACCAGGCACACGTGGGACTCATCTGTCACATCCACGATCACCTCAGGTGTCATGCTGTAGAAACTGGCATCTGCACCGATCGCTGCCCGCTGCAGGGGATCCGTAATGATCCGTTCACAGGGAAGTTGTGACTGAATCGCATGGAGAAACGATTGATATTCTTTTTTCATCTCAAAGACCTCCAGAAAGAATCCATCAAAGACGACAGTGCGGTCTGACCCAATGCCACGATTTATGCAGGGGAAGTTACCCTTGTTGTAGCCTCACAGATGGAACCTGTCAAGCCTTACTGCTGAAGCAATATCACATCATCCCCGATAAATGTAAGGGATGTATGGTAGCTCTGGGCAATATATTCGAAGGTGGTCCGGCTATAAAAACAGACATGTGTCAGGTCCCGAATATAGTGCCAGCGTGAAAAAGACACCTTGTCAAGGATGAGTTTTGTCATGATACCAAGCCAACCGCCGCTTCGCATCAGTTCAAATAACCGGTCAAACTCCCGGCCTGGATGGTGAAGGTGTTCGACAACTTCAGTTGCTGTTATAAAATCATATATATTTGAAAACACATCAGTGTTTCTGGCATAAAACGGATCATACAGATCCATGGTGTGGCCGTGATCTTCCAGCAACTGGTGCAGCACAGGTCCCGGACCGCACCCGAAATCCAGCCCTTTTTGCCCGGGATCAAGCCGTTCCAGCAGCGGACGGCTCAAGCGGGAGAGAAACCTTCGATATCCCGGATCCTCCGGATCATTGGTGTGAAGATCATACTCGTTCTTTTCAGCCGAAGGGGTCAGATGATGCGCTTTGGGCACAAAGACAAGATGGCAATTGGGGCAGGATAGGTAGGTTCGGTGTCTATCTTCATGGTAATGCCCTGGATCCCCCGATGCACATAGCGGACAACCTGTGTCGAAGTGATGCTTCATTCCTGGTTATGCTCTATCGATCCCTTCCGCGCAAGGCACACACAGGGCGGTCTCCGGAACGATCAACAGTCTTTTGTATGAAATCGGCTCATCACAATGGCTGCAATAGCCGAAATCCGGGCCTTCAATCAATCCAAGGGACCGCTTAAGATCCTTGAGCGTTTGCTTGGCCGTTGCAAGGGAGGCTTCATTGATACTTTTGCTGTTAATCGCTTCCATGCGCGTAAGCCTGCCAATGGCATTATCCGGTGCCACAGGCTTTGATAGGTCTGCAAGGGTGGCAATCTTTTTTTCCAAAACCTCTATTTTTTTAATAATGGCCTGTCTGATTTTTTCTTTTTCGTCTTTATTCATATGTTGGTTCTATTCTTAAAATTCAAACCGCTCAGTATGAATGGCATCACGTGAGACCTTCATCTGCTTTAATAGCTGTAACATATCAGCGGTCATTTGGGCAGGCCCGCAGATAAAAAAATCAAAGGACATCAGATCCGAAGGTGCCATGCCCATCCCGTTCCTGTTAAAAATTTCGGTCATCAGCATCCTGTTAATCCGGCCCTTTTGCCCTTCCCAACAGGGCTCGCGGGAGAGAACCGGTTCAAAGACAAACTGCTCCATCTGTTTTCCAATTGCCTGTATTTCCTTGAGACAAATCAAATCTGTTTCGTTCCTTGCCCCCCAGATCAGTATCACTTTCCGCTTTGGATCCTTCATACAAAGATCCCGCAGCATGGACAGCATGGGGGTGATACCGATTCCTCCGGCAATGAACACCAGATGCCGGTCAGGGGATACCAGGGCGTATGAAAATTTACCATAGGGTCCATCCATGCTTACCCGGCTTCCGGGTGTGATATCTTTGATACGGCCGGTGAAATCCCCTGATGATTTGACCGATACACACACCTGCTTCTCATCCGGTCCGGATGATATGGTGAATGGGTGGGACTCTGGGGGTATGTGCCCGTCTAAAGGCCGGATATAGCAAAACTGACCGGCCAGGTGTTTGAAGTTTCTGCCTGGAGGAGGATTAAGGCATACAGTTACGACCGAATCTGATTCATGAATCACTGCGTCCACTGTCCAGGGACACCTGCGCACCTTATGGGAAACAATGAGTTTATGATACAGAAAAACAGATAAGGCACTGCAGCCGATCATCACCATACAGGTCTTGAACAGGATCAGTCCCTGCCCCGGCAGAAATACGATGTGGGAGATCAACACGGCCATTCCCACAGGCATGACATAGTGCAGCAGCAGACACCGTTCGTGGGTGAGTCTCAGAAAACCTGCGATTTTGTCCCTGTAGGGCTTGAGAACCGGTAGAAACCGGATGAAATAATTACTGAAAAACAGACCGCTGAACAGGGTGGCCCAGAGAAATATGGTATCTGCCGTGCCGCCAAGCCCGGCCTGTAGTTTACTGGCATATTTTTCATTCCCAAATCCCGTGTGCACCACAACCACCAAAAGCACACCCACCGCTGTCAGCATATGCAGGACAATTCGCCTGTCCTGGGCCACAAACCGCTCTATGATGCGGTTGCGGGCAGTTACGACAAACTGGAGGGCATACCAGACAAACCCATAGATACCGGCCGTCCTGGAAATACGAATGAACAGGGTGATGTCGGGATCTGCTGCCTGTAAAAACAGGAACAGGGGCATCAAGGGCAGCAGCACATACAGGAAAAGTATGGAACCCCATTGTAAAGCCCGCATTCTGTTCAACCCGGGGGCATTATTCTTCAAAAACATGATCAATCCGTGACTTGCTGTCAGGCGGGATCTGCCTGCCCTTCCCGTGAAGACGCATGCCGAATTTTGAATACAACTTATCATCAAGTACGGTTTTCGGGACCGTTATATCTGTCAAACCGTACTTGCCGCTGAATCCCACCGGCTTTTTCCCGGTGATGGACTGAATCTTGTAAGCCAGATTCTTAAACGATCGTTTGGTGTTGCTGGAACCCTTTTTGGGGATTAACTCGTAAATATTGGGCAGATCATCATAATGGGCCAGTTTGACATGGTCCGGCAGGTTTTTAATCCTTGAGCGTGAGTGGTGCGAGGAAAGGATCACCTGCCGCAGATCTGTCCTGCCGGTATCGGCCAGTTCCCAAACAATAGGCTGCCACGAGCATAGCACCAGCACCACCGGTGCGTCTGACGGCTTGAGTGAAAGGGAGACACCCATATCAATATTCTGGCTTTCATATGCACCGCAGTACCAGATTTTCGGATTTTCAATGGCAGATATTGAACTGAGAAGGGTGACATCGTCAACCGGCAGAACTGGCGGCATCATGTCCAGTAGAAACGACACTGAAAAATAGTTGGAGAGATAGAGTATTTCTATCTTATGGGTGCCGGGGGCAAATGTAAACGGTATACCGTTTTTGACGGACCAGGCGGATTCCAGTTCCTGACCGTTAATAAACAGCTTCACCTCAGCCCGGCTCTTGTATATATTGAATTCTAACAGGGTGGTTTCTTCAAATGTATGAAAGCCGATCCAGTAAGCCCCAAAGCTTTCACCGGGGATACCGAAATAGGTGTCATTGGTGAAATTGACCGCCGGCCGCTCAACGACTTTTGTGTACTTCACCTCTCCTGCCATCCGTTCATCAAAATAACTGGCCCTGAAGGCATTGACCGGAATCTCATCCAGTGTGTTTACAAAGTGTTTCTGCCAGCTGCTGGCTTCAGATGATAAAAGCGCCGTGGCATGTGCCTGAAGTTCGTCAATCCGTTTATCATAGGCTGCATTCAGGCATGCCATCATCCCGCTGCCTTCAAGCTCACACGTATCCCGTTCCGTGAGCCAGTCCAGCTGTGCCTGCTTAAGCCCCTCAAGATTGTGGGACAACAGGGACTGATACACCTTATTTAATACCCGGTCCTTTTGCCCCAGGATGGGATCCGAACAGATCCGGGTTTCCACGGTATTGCCTGCCCGAGCACAATCAAATGCCGGCCCGCCGGTAGTATCCTCTTTCTTATCGTCAGTCCGGCTGACCCCGGTCAGGTATACCTTGAATTCAGCAAATACCGGTTCTTTTCGTATATAGTCCGCTCCTGAACCCAAATGCCCTGAAATATAGGGACTGGCTCCGGCTTCCAGAAGAAGGCGCACCATTTCCAGTCGCTCTTGCCCATAACTCATGGCCAGGACCAAGGGCGGTCCGGAAGGGCTGTATACCCGGTTGACGGCTTCTTTGTCCCCGACAATCAGTTTTAATGCGTTAATATCGTTGCGTTGAATCGCATAATAAAACATTGAGTCCCCATGGCACCCCGAGTCGTCCAGCTCGACACCGGCATAGACCAGCTGTTGGGCAATGTCATATGCTTTAAGGGACAGGGCAATGGTTATGGGCGGAATACCATCAAGGTCTGCCTGACCCGGATCAGCACCCGAAAGAAGCAGCTTTTCCACAAGATCCTTCCGGCCTGATTCAATGGCCGCGATCAAAGGGGTAACACCCCGGCTGTCCGCCCTGTTTATCGACCCGGGATACCGGTTGATCAGGCCGGATACGCCCTCAATGCTTTGGGCCTGCTCCACTGCCACTACAATGGGATTGGGATCTAACACGCCTTTTGTTTCCAGTTTCCTGCGGGTCAGCAGCCGCTTGATTCCCATAAGGCAGTAGTTTGAAATAAACGGTTCGCCGTCGAGCAACTCCTCGGGCAATCTTGCTTTACCATATCCTTGGATCAGCAGTTTTGCGGCTTCATAATTATCGTATCGCAGCGCATAATGAAGCAGGGTATAGGGTTTACGCCGCTTTGATTTTTTTTCCTTTTCCTCATCGACCATCGGTGTTGTCACGCCCCTATCAAGAAGCATTTTCAGCATGGGCTGGTTACTTTTCTTGACTGCAATCCAAAGGGGTTTGCGACGGATTTTTTTATTCGGCGGGTCCAAATCAGCACCGCTTTCAATGAGCAACCGCCCGATTTTGTTCTTATGACGGGAGATGGCCATACCCAGAATAGACCAGCCTGATTTGGTGGTAAAGTCCATATCCGCCCCATGCTGCACCAGCAGTTTTGTGATCTCAAACCTGCCCTCATAGACCGCCCCATACAGGAGCGGATAATTCCCCGGGCTAGGTGTATCGGGATCCGCTCCTGACCGAAGGGCAAATGCCACCCGATCAGGATTATTTGATTTCACCGCTGTCAACAGGAGCCGGTTGATCTCTTTTTTGTCCGCACCCATGCGGATGAACCATTTGATCATTCCTTCGGAATCCTTCTCAATGGCCATGTAGAGCCCTGCATTCACAAGGCCCGGGTATGCCTGATAACCTTTAATCCCGCCAGCTAAAACAATCGCTGCAAGTAAGATGACCAGAAGGCCTGTAGATTTTTTAATCGGCTTGTTCCAATTTACCATCTGCTTTTCACTCTTTTCTTAGATTGAAAAATCCAAAGGTTATATTAAAAAATACACCGTTGAAATATGGCGCTAAAAATCAATTTCACATCAGGAACAAGATATAGCGTAAAGCGATATTAAAAAGCAAATCAGTTTTTTTCCTATCCCAGATTCGTCAGATATGATATTGAAAAGACACCCTACACATCGAACATCTTATCCGCTGCATTGAATCTCTATACATTCTCATAGGGTTTGGCCAATAAAATCAAATTTCCTGTTTTAGGATTTGTTAGAGGAGGTAAATCATGAGGAGGATGCACCTTTTGGCAATCATGCTCATCATATGCATCTCGTACCTGGAAGCCGACGGCCAGATAATTGTCGACGGCGCCGGGTTGTCAGTTAAAGGCGGTGCCCTAGTGCCGGATGGACAATTCATCCTGGAAGATGTCCTTCACAACACCATCGCTACTGATGTTTGGGTCGGGGAATCAGATGGTTCCCTGACATCCTGTGACAGCAGTGGTAATTGCACGGTACAGCGACTGCTGGCCAACAATATAAGAGATATGGCCGTCTTCAGCGGCAGGCTCTGGGTCGGGCTGGGCTCGAACCTGAGTTCCTGTGACGGTGCCGGCAACTGTATCGATCATGGCACTCAGGGGCAGGATATCGAATGTCTGGCAGTTTTTTCCGGCCGACTCTGGATTGGCTGCATGACCGGGCACCTGATGTCATGCGACAGCTCGGGTGCATGCTTCAACCATGGTGATCAGGGCACATTTATCACCCAGATGGCTGTATTTGCCAATAGACTATGGATCGGACAGATTGACGGTTACTTGAAAGCCTGCGACGATGGAGGCAATTGCACGAGTTATGGACAGAAAGGCAGCGATATCTGGGGAATGACCGTCTATGACGGCAAACTTTGGCTTGGAATGGGCACCAATCTAAAATCCTGCGACAAGGACGGGAACTGTACAAACTATGGGAATCCAGGAATCTCAGGAATAAGTGATATGACGGCCTTCGACGGACAACTCTGGTTCTCAGAGACCGATGGTACGCTGAAATCATGCAACAGCAAGGGCGTCTGCTTAACCCGGGATACGCTTAACAACCAGATCACAAAAATTACTGTCCACAAAGGGAAGCTGCTGGTCAGTGAATTTAATGGAAGTCTATGGTCTTGTGACAGCACAGGTAACTGTACCAGGTATAGCGACCAGGTCCCGAATATCACCGCTATGGCCGTATTTGAGCCCGCCAGTCTGGGTAATGCCGTCTACACCCGGTCGGGTAATGTTGGCATCGGCAACTCAAATCCAGAATATGCCTTAGATGTTACCGGGGACCGTATCCGCCTGGCCGAAGCCACGGGGGATGATTGGATCGCACTCCGGACAGACGGAAGCTTGATCGATTTCAGTTACGGGGGAGATGGTCTGGTTATTCAGGGCAGTACGGACAGCGAACACCTATATTTAAATCCCGGTAAGGACTCCAATGTCAGTATCGGGGGGTGGGGGCCGACCGAAAAACTGGATGTTGACGGGAATGCAAGAATCCGCTCCATACCCACCGGAAGCGGCACCCCCTTGCTTGTGCAGGGAGACGGAACCCTTGCGGTACAGGCATCTGACAGGCGCATGAAGCAGAATATCCGCCCCTTGAACGATGCTTTTGTCAATATAGACCGGCTCCGGGGCGTCCGCTTCAACTGGCGCGATCAACACTATGGAGGCTCGGCCATCGGCCTTGTCGCCCAAGAAATAGAAAACGTTTACCCGGAGTTGGTTTACACGAATCCCACTGACGGATACAAGGGTATCCGATATCCAGAATTGACCGCTGTCTTGCTGGAGGCTGTCAAAGCGTTGAAGGAAAAAAACAGTACACTGGAATCAAGGCTGATGAAGCAGCAAACCCAACTGGATCAGTTGATACGGATTTACGGAGATGAACCGTTAGCCGCTTCAGCTCCTTAACCCGATCCGGGAGACTATAACTGCCGTCTTACCTCTGGTGTCACCCCAGGGGTTTCAGCGCATGCTGCAGCCGTTGGATCAGATGTTTGGGATGACCTTTCACTAGGGACACTGAATCACATTCCTGGAAAACACAGAATTGCGCAATGGCATCCAAAAATGCAGTAATAAATAGGTCTTCATCAAAATGGAGTGATTCCAGATGGAGTGATTTGATCTCTAAATGACCGGTTTTTCGATGGGCTTTACAATCCATCCGCCCGATGAATTGATCACGAAAAAGCAACGGCAGACAAAAGTAGCCGTATTGGCGCTTGTCTGCGGGCAGATAACACTCTAACCGGTAATCGTATTGAAATAGTGCATTGAGTCGATCGCGCTGGATGACACTGTTGTCGAATGGTGAAAGAATCACCATGCGGTTGCTTAGCCGGGGAAGGCGGCGTTCGAGTGCACCTGTTTCCAGTAAAAACACTTCGCCGCTGCTGAGCTGCACCTGCTCTAATGTACGCTGCGCCAGTCTTTCATCTACCAACGCTTTCACTGCCTTGCGCAGCTGGGCATCACGACGCTGGTAGGTCAACCCCTTGAGGGAGGCAACCCCATGGCAGCGCAACTGCTGATCCACAATGTGAACGGCAAACTCTTCCACGCTTGGCATGTGTGAATCGATATGGGATGGCAGCACCCGCTCCGTCAGATCATAGGTCTTCTGAAACCCTTCACGGTTGCTGACCATGAGGTCGCCTTCCATATACAACTGTTCAAGCGCCTTTTTGGCTGGTTTCCAGTTCCACCAGCCTGCACGCTTTGTGGTGCTGGCTTCGACATCCCGGGATCGTATCGGACCATCTGAACGTATGCGTGCCAATAATTCTCCCATGAGTTTTTTATCCCGGGTTTTATACCAGTGGGTCTGGCCGCTTTTAATGGCATGCTTGTAAGGCAGGGAGAAGCGAAAATCGGATATCGGCAGAAAAGCGGCCGCATGGGACCAGTATTCAAAAATATCTCCATTCAACAGCATTTGATTTGTCATCGCAGGCTTGAATTCAGGCACTCTGGCGTAAAACACATGGTGATGAGCGCGCTCCACCACCGATATGGTGTCGATCTGGACATAGCCAATGTGGTTAATCGCCCTGCGCGCCCCTGCCAGACCCTGCCCAAAGGGATGTGCCAACAGCAAGCCTTGGGCGGCCAGGGCGATACGGCGCAAACGCGTCAGTTCCTTTGGGCCTATTAG
>QZLA01000167.1 GCA_004796375.1 Desulfobacteraceae bacterium | reverse complement strand
TCTGCCGCTGGGCCTGTTCCTGGATGAATGCCTGGTACTTTTTCACCGTAGATTTGAGCTTTCTTTTCTCAAGCAGGGTCACATAGGCTTCAAGAACATGAGCCGGGGTGTCTTTGGTCAGATAGTTGGAGGCCATGTATGAAAATGTATCGGAAACCAGCAGATAATCCATGATGTGAACCGCCCCGGCATCGAGAATCGTCTGGGCCAGACCGGTGGCTGCTTTGGTACCGGATTCGATTTTTTCCCGGATCTCGGCACACACGAAATCGGTCAGGTTCTTATCCAGTGCCCGGACCGCAGCCATCCTCACAGCCGGATCAAACTCACTGATGCCCTTTACCAGTGATGCGGCTGATTCAAGTTCGGGGAAATTTCCAAGGGCCTCAAAGGCCATGAACCGGATACCGGAGGCTTGCCCCTTACCTTCAAGCAGGGGAAAAATACGGCTGGTTGCTTTGTATGGCAAGGTCCTTGAAAAAATCCGGAGCGCATTAAGCACCAGATCATGATCCCCGGAAGCCAGGCAATGCTTCAGGGCATTAAAGGACTGCTCACCGGTTTCAAGCAGATCTGTGAAAGCCTTGAACCGCTCGTCTAAATTCATTGAAGTCAGTTGGCCGATCAGGTCCTCGTAATTCTCCGGTTCCGGATCAACGGATTCCGGCGTTTTGAGCCCCGCATCACTGATGACCTGTTCTCCCTCTTTTTTAAGGAATTCAACTGCATCGAGAATATCCTGATCACACTTCTCAGTGGCGGCTGCCTGTTCAAGCCGGTGAAGCGCAGCAGGGTTTCCGAGGCGCTCCAAAGCCCTTACCGCTTTTGACTTCAGGAGTGGGTCATCATAGTAGATGAACTCTGCCACATCATCGACCAGAGGATCAATTTTCTGTTTGCCGATGGTTTCGATACTCACGGTCAGAATGTCAGGCCGGGTTTCATTGGTGAGAATATGTCGGATCAGGGGTATGGCCTGGATCAATTTATCTTTGTCCGCGATCCGGTAAAAGGTCAGGACAAATTCAAAATTGAGATGCGCGCGGTCAATCACTAACTGGATCAATCGCTCGGACATATCCGGTTCATTAATCGGCTGTTCCAGGATGAAGTCGAGAAGGGTCAAGGCGATCTGGTCCGACGCCAGTGCAAGGATATGTAAAATTTCCAGCTTTTCCTGCTCGGAATTCCGGCTGATATCCGCCAGCAGGAGTTTGGCCTGATTCAGATCCGAGGTATGGACACTCTTTTTTAAATCCCTGATAAAATCACTCATGACCTGCCATCCTTGATGCCTTCTATTGATTAACTATCCTGGAATCCTTGGGGATTAAGCTTTTGCCACTTCCAGGTATCCGTGCACATGTCATCCAGGTTTTTTTCGGCTTTCCAGCCCAGCTCTCTAAAGGCTTTGGCGGGATCTGCCCAGCAGGCGGCAATGTCACCCTGGCGCCGCTCAACGACCTTGTAGGGAACCGGCTGGCCGGTTACCCTGGCAAAACTGCCAATCATTTCCAACACCGAATACCCCTGACCGGTTCCAAGGTTATACACTGCGACACCGGGCCTTTCGAAAATCCTGGCAAGCGCCTTCAAATGGCCCCGGGCGAGATCTACCACATGAATATAGTCTCTTACCCCGGTGCCGTCAGGGGTGTCATAGTCATCTCCGAACACATTCACTTCCGGCAGTGCGCCGACAGCCACCTGGGAAATAAACGGCATGAGGTTGTTGGGTATCCCATTGGGATCCTCCCCGATCTGCCCGCTGGCATGGGCACCCACCGGATTGAAGTACCTCAGGAGTATCACATCCCATGAATGGTCTGCAGTATGCACATCCCTCAGGATGTCCTCAATCATCAACTTGGTCCGACCATAGGGATTAGTGACAGACAGGGAGAAATCCTCTCTGATGGGAAGCGAAACCGGGTTTCCGTATACGGTTGCGGACGACGAAAAGACAATACGCTTCACATCGAATTGTTCCATCACCTGCAGCAGATTCAGGGTACCGGCAATGTTGTTCTGGTAGTATTTCATGGGAAATTCAACAGACTCCCCCACCGCCTTGAGTCCGGCAAAATGAATGACACCGTCAATGGGATTTGATTTAAACACCTGCGCCAAGGCGCTGGTATCCTGAATGTCTGTTTCAAAAAAGTCCAGCGTTCTTCCCGTAATGGATTGAACCCTGCGTAACGATTCCATGGAGCTGTTGGACAGATTGTCTACAACAGTGACGTCATACCCGCCCTCAAGCAACGCCACACAAGTATGACTCCCGATATAACCTGCGCCACCCGTGACCAGAATTCTCATTGATATTCCCCATAGGGTTTGAGTTTAAATTGTATGCTGCGGCTGACCGTATCGAACGTTTGAGAGCATATAGTACAATCTTTACATTGTTTTGTACAGGATGTTATCCGGTCGAAAAACTGATCTGTCAGACCCGGGTTATCAATGTAAAAATGCTCGGCCATCCAATGGGTCGCATCCATCAGCTCTAAAAGATTCCCACTGAATTCACCCGCAGCATAGGACGCGATACACTGTTTCAAAAACCGGGGCCCAAGGGTCCGGCCACAGATTTTCAGGCTGTCAGCAACATCGTCATAGCGTGACATATCCTCAGGTCGGATAAACGGAGATTTGAGAATATCTTCGGGATGCGCCAGAAAATGACGGATGCACCCCAATTCCCGGTTCAGTCTTTGCGTCGTATTTTTCACCATCCCGGTGTTGCACAGTGCAATATGTGCATCATGGGTCATCTTATACGGGCAGTACCACAAGCAGCCCTCATTCACCAGAAGTTCAATCTCCACCCCGGTATAACAGGATCGGATAGATTGGACCGTTTGTGCCAGCCGGTCCATCCGTCGGTTTAAAGAACGGTCAAGCACAATTTTCGAGGGCAGCCTGAACCCCCAGGATTCGATCAGTTCAAGAATAGTAAATGCTTTCTGTGCGTCGTCAATCATGCAGTTGGCTCCTGGAACCGCCTCCAAGGCACATGCAATATCCCTGTTTTCAGACGCGATCGCCCTGAGCAGGTAAGCGTCTGTAAACACAAAGCCGCTGACGCAGCCCTGGTCTAAAAGGAACTCAACCGATGCCATAACACCTGTCAGGAACCTGGAATCCCGATACCTGTCCGGCGGGATGAATCTGGAATTCAGCAGCAGGTATTTTGAACCGATATCAACGGCATGAAGTTGTTGACAGAGACTCTGGATATCCATGGTTTCGAAACGCGCCCGGGCGTCAATAACCGGCCCGGTTGACAGGGGAAAGTAAACAGATCTTATCCTGTCCCTGTGACGGTTCAAAAACTGTATATACGCTGGATCGGTTAGAAACGGTACACTGATTTTCATGACCGCAATATATCAAACCTGCGATGGTTCCACAATCCTCGAGCATGGAAATGGGTGCGCCTGGATATTATGTGAACATCATGGCTCACCGCCGGTGCGGGTGTTTCATGCAGACCCTGCCCAGGCTGTTGCCCCCGGATCTGCGCGGGATAAACGGAATTTCAAAAGGGTCTTTCTTGACAGCCTGATCAGGTATGATTAAAGTTAGGCTATTCAGGAAACAAAAACCAAATTGCCTGGAAACATTAATCCATAAGGAGATGCAATAATGATTGAGCTGACAGATCCTGCTAAAACGCAGATCGATGACTATTTTCAGGGCAGGGAGCCTTCTCCCATCAGAATTTTTCTAAACTCCGGCGGCTGAGGCGGCCCATCCCTTGCAATGGCTCTGGATGAGCCTAGAGAAACCGATGACACGTTTGATGTCAAGGGACTGAAATTTGTCGTTGACAAAGATTTCATGGAAAAAGCGGAAAACATTAAAATTGACTTCTCAGGTATGGGCTTCCACCTGGATTCCAATATTGATCTGGGGGGACAGGACGGCTGCTCAGGCTGCGGTTCCTCAGGTACCTGCGGTTAATTTCCAATAGATCACTCAAAGTTTCGCCGGGAAAGTGACGTTATCTGTTTAGCGTCACTTTCTTAGCTTTTCCCCGCCCCCAGCCAAAATATCCATACGCCTTGACCGGTGCCCGACTTCATGATAGCCTGGATGTCATGATTAACCCCTTTCTTTGATGGAAACGATCATGAGACATTACGCCGCCAAGGCTGTTTTTCTTATTGTTATTGTAGCCATTTTCCAGATGACCGCCCCTGGGTGCGGCAGCAAAGAAGAAAAGATCACTGAAAAAGTCCTGGGCAACTGGACCCGTTCGGCCAATCGTAATTTTATCCTGTTGATCATCAAATCCACCGGGACCTGGGAGTCCACGGTACGGGTGTCTGATGTCACGGCCAAGATCGTTCAATCCAAAGGCAAAGCCAACGGTACCTGGCATATTGAGGACAACTCCCTTGTGTTCTCGGTGATGCAGTCTGAAATTGACAATGTATGGAAGCCCGACTCCATCATGTTTAACGAGATCATCCGGGTTGAAAAAGGCCTGTTGGAACTCCAGACGGATGCGGGGCAGATTCATGCATGGAAACGAAATCTTCCCCAGAAAAAGAAGGCCCAGAGCGATGACAGCAGGCCTGTTATTCCCATGGACCCCATTGCGGTCAACCTGAACAAGAACCGGTCGGCGGACAAGGACCGGTACCTGTGTCTGAACATGAACATCATTCTCAAGGAGCTGATGCCCGGCACGGAAACGCCCGGGATCCATCCCAAAACCAGGGATGCTGCGATTGTCTTCCTCAGTTCACTGATATTTGATGATGTCAAGGATTTCGACAGGGTCAAAGCCCAGAAAAAAAAGTTGATAACGGTCCTGAACCCTTACATGGAGGGCGTAATTGAAGATATTGAAATTGACCATGTATTGATTGCTTCCACCATCGATAAAGTGGAGGAATTTATGATTGAGCATACCCTGACCGGTGAGCCTGAAGAAGGAGAATCATCGGAAGAGAGCCAGGAAGAGACGGACGATAAAATAAAAAATTCGGGGTAGCCGGATCATCCATCATTGATATGGACTTTCGCCGTACCATTTAAACTTGGTACAAGACCGTTTATGACCTAAAAAAAACCGTGTAACACTTTTCAACAAATTCCGGGAATTGATCCGATGGTACTCAGAAGGGCAGTGACTCTATCTGTTGTGTTGGTTGTTTTGTTGGGTGCTTCAACCGCCCATCCCCAGGGAGTCGGGGTAACCCTGAGCATGGATGAAAAGAATTGGCTTTTGGCACACCCATCCATCCGGGTCGGTGTAGGTGTTGCATTTCCACCATTCATGTGGACCGAGCATGAAAACAGTCAATGGGCGTTCAAGGGGATGGTGTCAGATTATGTCAACCTGCTGGCACAGCGTTTAGGCATTGACATGAATATCGTGTATGATATCCCCTTTAACCAAGCCCTGGATCGCGGCAAAAAAAGGGAGATCGACTTTTTCCCCTGTCTTTCGAAAACCCCTGGCCGATCAGACTTTCTACTTTTCACGAAGCCTTATCTATCTTACCCCTTGGTGATACTCACCCGGGAAGATGCCCCCATTCTTGGAAGCGTATCAGACTTGAAAGGCAAGCGCTTTGCTGTAGTCAAACACCTTGTGGTCTACAGCAAATTGCAAAATGATTACCCCGGGCTTGAATTGGATTATATTTATACAAAAAAGGTGGAGGAAAACCTGGATGTGGTTTCATTGGGACAGGCCGATGCATGCATCATCAATTTGGCTGCAGCAAGCTATTATATCCAAAGAAAGGGATTGACCAACCTCAAGGTGGCCGCACCTGTAAACTGGGAAGGTGTCCAACTGTCCATGGGCGTACGCAAAGACTGGCCGGTGTTTAAAGCCATTATTGACAAGGCCATGGCCACCGTATCCCAGGAAGAAAAGGATCGCATCAGCCAGCGCTGGATCCGGGTTGAAATGGACACGGGTGTCAATATTGACCTGATCTGGCGATGGGGCTTGGGGATCGGCACCGCTACATTTGTGCTGTTCTCTTTCTTTTTCTTCTGGAACAGAAAACTGGCCCGTGAAATCGAAAAAACAGAAACCGCACAAAAGGCATTAAAAGAGAGCGAACGGCACCTTTCAACCCTGATTGGGAACCTGCCGGGAATGGCGTACCGGTGCCTGAATGACCAGGACTGGACCATGCTGTATTTGAGCGACGGCTGTGAACCTCTGACCGGATATGCGCCATCCGAGCTGGTTTTAAACACCTCGACCGCATACAATGACCTGATCCTTGAAGAAGACAGGCCGATGGTCTGGAATGCGGTCCAGCAGGCAGTGGATAATCACAGACCCTTTACCGTTGAGTACCGTATCAAAGACAAATCGGGCAGCGAAAAATGGGTGTGGGAAAAAGGAGTGGCAATCCAGGAGTCAGATACCGGCAACCTCGTTTTGGAAGGATTTATCAATGATATCTCTGACCGAAGACGTGTGGAAAATGACCTGCGGAAAAGTGAAAGCCTGCTAAGACGCGTATTTGAAATCTTACCGATCGGGCTTTGGTTTGCCGATAAAACCGGGAAGCTGATAAAGGGCAATACCGCCGGAATCGATATCTGGGGGGCGGAGCCGCATGTAGGGCCTGAAGAATATGGTGTATTCAAGGCAAGACGCCTGCCTTCAATGGAAGAGATCGCGCCGGATGACTGGGCACTGGCGCACACGATCCGACACGGGATTACCGTGAGGGATGAGCTGCTGGAGATTGAAGCGTTTGACGGGTCAAAGAAAACCATCCTGAACTCTACAGCGCCTGTGCTTGATGACGATGGAAATCTGGATGCCGCCGTCGTTGT
The DNA here is from genome assembly GCA_004796375.1 of Desulfobacteraceae bacterium. Classification (GTDB taxonomy): domain Bacteria; phylum Desulfobacterota; class Desulfobacteria; order Desulfobacterales; family Desulfobacteraceae; genus MADRE2. The sequence goes on along the minus strand of QZLA01000167.1, from coordinate 1,548 downwards.
CAATCTCGACATCACCGACCGTATCCGGGCCGAAAGGGATGCCCGGCAATCAGAAGCGCGGCTAAATGCACTGATCAATGCGATTCCGGACTTGATCTGGCTTAAGGATCCCGATGGGATATACCTGAGCTGCAACCCCACCTTTGAGCTCTTTTTCGGGGCACTCGAGTCCGATATTATCGGCAAGACAGACTATGATTTCGTGGACGCCCAATTGGCTGATTTTTTCCGTGATCATGACCAAAAGGCCATTGAGGCGGGACAGCCAAGCGCGAATGAAGAGTGGCTGACCTTTAGAGCCAACGGATATCACGGTCTGTTTGAAACCGTTAAGATACCGATGCATGACATTGATGGAAACCTGATCGGCGTTCTCGGTGTCGCCCGGGATATTACCAAAAGACACAAAGACCAAAAAGAGAAAATCCAATTGGAACGCCGGCTCAAACAGTCTCAGAAAATGGAGTCGATCGGTACATTGGCGGGTGGTATTGCCCACGATTTCAACAATATTCTCTCCTCAATCATCGGCTTTTCGGAGATTGCCCTGAAAAATGTGGATCAGGGGTCGGAACTTGAAGATGACCTGATGGAAATCCATCATGCCGGTAAACGAGCTGCAGAACTGGTGAAACAGATTCTGATCTTTGCCCGTAAGTCCGGAGACGAACTGGGCCCCATCAAAATTCAGCCCATTGCAACGGAAGCGCTCAGCCTTTTAAGGTCTACAATCCCTAGTAACATTAGCATTGTTGAAACGCTTAATTCGACATTGACATTGACCGGCAATGAAACACAGATTCACCAGATTTTCATGAACCTGTGTACCAATGCATCCCAGGCCATGGAAATGGACGGGGGAACACTTAAGGTATCTGTCACGGATCAAATCATAGGCCCGGATACCCCTGGGGATCATTCTGGCCTGCCACCCGGCCAATATGTAAAGATTGAAATCTCAGATACCGGTTCCGGGATACCGGAAAATGAAATTGAATCCATATTCGAGCCCTATTTTACGACCAAGGAGGTGGGTGAAGGAACCGGACTTGGCCTGGCGACCGTCCATGGAATCGTTGAACAATATGCCGGACGGATCTGGGTGACCAGCTCTGACGCCCAGGGAACCCGTTTTACCATCCTCTTGCCGGCAAAGCCGTCAAGCCAGACCGAAACACCGCCTTCCAATGACGGCATCCCCGTCGGAAATGAATCCATCCTGCTCATCGATGATGAAGCCGCCATAACCAAAATGACAAGCCGTTTTCTGAGCCGGCTGGGTTACAGATCGGTTCAGGTAAACCGCAGCGCTGAGGCGTTAACCCTCTTTGAAAGGCAGCCAGATCAATTTGACCTCGTCATCATGGATATGACCATGCCAGGCATCACAGGGGATAAACTGGCCGCACGCTTTCTGGAAATCAAGCCGGATCTCCCCATCATCCTGTGCACAGGGTTCAGTAAAATCCTGACCAAAGAGGATGCCATGGAACTGGGAATTTCCGCCTACATTGAAAAACCGATCGATAACCTGGCTCTGTCCAGGAC